>NZ_DGMK01000014.1:232733-255573 GCF_002388365.1 Idiomarina sp. UBA4520
ACAGAGCGCCGGGTTTGCATATTCGGCGCCACCGCATAAGACCAGCTCGGCAGCAGCCAATTATTTTTTGCACTCAGCTTCACCTCCTGAAATAGCAAAAACAAACTCGGATAGTCTGTTAAAACGCCTGCTAAGGTACGTTGAAACTCTGGCTTCTCGGTCAATTTTTGCGTATTCCAACACAGCACGCCAAACTCTTCCCCATGATGAATAGGGTGTTTGTGAATAAACTGCTGAGGAAACAAAATTTTGGGTTTAAGCACTCATCCGCCTTTTAATGTTGTAGTGCATTATTAATGTGCAGTGGCAAGCTGAGTTTAGCTGATGAAACGTTAGTCTGGAAATGTTCGGTCATCGAGGGGGATGGAAAAAGAAAGCTAACTAGATGATATGCGTGTTTTTATGGCTGAGCATCAATCTACTCGTCACAGTTTAAAATTTAGTGTTTTTGGGTACTGATAGACCCCTAATGTAAATTAATATAAACTCATGGTAATTTGGTTTATAAATTAACGTAAAGCGGCACTATGGGTACCGAATTATCATCAAAATTGAACAAACTACTCAGAGCCCAACCTGCTGGGGTTGTGCTTTGCTCGTCCTGGCTTGTAGACAACGGTTACAGCAACGAACTGCAAAAGCGTTATAAGAACAGTCAGTGGTTTGAATCTGTCGGTACGGGTGCATTAATCCGCTTTGGCGACCAAGTCGATTACCTGGGGGCCGTATATGCAATGCAAACCCAGCTAGGACTATCGATTCATCCTGGCGGTAAAACTGCTTTGGCATTGCAGGGCAAAGCCCATTACCTTGAGCTATCCCCAAAACATGCTCAGTTATTCGGCAGGCAAGGCGAGCACCTACCCCTTTGGTTTAAAAAGCGAGACTGGGGTCTTAACGTACAATCCGCCCTTACTAACTTCTTACCACCAGAGCTTGGCTTAACCGAAATATCGCATAAACAGTTTAAGGTGAAGGTATCTGACCCAGCGCGCGCTATCATGGAATGTTTATACCTGGCACCAAAGTCACAATCATTAACGGAAGCTTATGAGTTAATGGAGGGGCTGAACAATCTGCGGCCGGCATCGGTGCAAAAGCTATTAGAAGCCTGTAATTCAGTAAAAGTTAAGCGTTTATTTCTTTATCTGGCCGACAAAGCTGATCATGAATGGGTGCAATATCTTAATTTGGATAACGTTAACCTAGGCTCAGGCAAGCGCGCTATAGTAGTCGATGGTGTTTACGTGGCTAAATACCAGATAACCGTACCTAAGGAGCTGGGGTCAATGGAATGAATGAAATCTACAAAAAGCAAGTGAGGCTACTTTTGGATGTACTACCAGAAATAGCTAAAGAAGATTGTTTTGCGATGCATGGTGGCACGGCTATTAACTTGTTTGTTCAAGACATGCCAAGATTATCCGTAGACATTGATTTAACTTACGTTGAAATCGCAGAGCGAGTTGAAACGATAGATTCCATCAATGGAGCACTGCTTCGCATAAAAGAGAGTATTGAACGACTGAGCCCATCCATACGTGTTCAGCATAAGCCCAATGTCTGTAAACTTCAGATCAGTGAACGAGACGTGCAGGTCAAGGTTGAAGTGAACATGGTAGGCCGCGGGTTGTTGAATCCCGCAGTCAGAGCACCACTTTGCGAGTCTGCACAAAAACAATATGATGTATTCTGTGCCATGCCCATAGTCCCTCTTGGTCAGATGTATGGTGGTAAGCTCTGTGCAGCTCTGGATAGACAGCACCCACGAGACCTCTTTGATACGATGTTATTATTAAAAAACATAGGGTTTACCAACGAAATTAAACGCGGCTTTCTATTCGCTCTGATTAGCAGCAACCGTCCCACCCACGAGATGCTCGAGCCAAATTTACTCAGTCAACAATCAACTTTTGAAAATCAGTTTGCAGGGATGACAAATCATGCTTTTAATTACGCTGATTACGAGGACACAAGGCTCAAACTCATCGACACAATCAAAGATAATTTAGACGCAACAGATAGAAGCTTTCTGCTCAAGTTCAACCAGCTGCAACCTGACTGGTCTGTTTACGACTTTGAGAGGTTTCCATCTGTGAGGTGGAAGCAGCTCAACTTGAAAAAGTTTAGAGCGAATAATCCCAAAGAATATAACTGGCAACTTGAAAAGTTAACCGAAACTTTAGACACTTAGTAAAGTTGAGCAGGCAAAGGTCAAAAACCAACTTTCTCAAACACTTGTGTGGGACTTTTTGTCACAGATTTGTCACGTATATGTCACAGAACATTTCTTGTTAGTGGTTACTAACGACGTGGGCTCCATAGAATATGGCGCACCCTATAGGAGTCGAACCTATGACCTTTGCCTCCGGAGGGCAACGCTCTATCCAGCTGAGCTAAGGGTGCGCATACTTTGGAAAGCGAGGGCATTATAGGGACTGGCCCCCGCTATGTCCAGAGTTGGCGAGGTTACTGCTTTTCCAGTTTCAGGTTATGAAAGTCAAAACTAAAGTCAGTGAAGTCCGCCACTGCTTCCATTGTTGCCGTCTTTATTTCGTTGTTTCTATTCACATTAAAATCAATAAAGGCATCGGCTTCTAACAAGGCTTCATCCCAGCGCACAATAAAGGTATTACCGTTGTAATGCTCCAGTGAGCCTTTCAGCATATCGGTGTGCGTAAAGTCTATACGCAGCGTATCATCCTGCTCAGAAATAACGACATCGCCGTACCAAGCATCTTTATAGGTTCCCGCATATTTCGATAACGCCAGCGATGGCTGCGGATCATCAACGGCTTCTACTTTAAAACCCGCTTTTTTCTGAATGAATTCATGATATTTCTTACTTTCCTTTGCCACCCAGTCCTGGTCCGGCACATCCAGGACTTCTTCCAGAGACTCTTGCACTATTGCGGTTAACGCACCAAACGCCTGCTGGTTACTCAGAACGGTAATAGCAAACTCTTTTTCCGGAATAACCGTTGTGAAAGACAGCATGCCCAGAATACCGCCACTGTGCGACACGTGCTTAACGCCGTAGTAGTCCTTCACAAACCAGCCCAAACCATAACCACGGAAGTAGGTACCCTGCTCTGCAGCGTTAGCCGATACCGGCAGTGGCGTAGTCAGTTGCCACATGTCATGCAGCGACTCTTCCTTTAACAAGCGTTTGTCGGTCGGTGTTTCGCCTTCATTCAGCAAAGTCAGCAGCCAACGGCTCATATCATCAACACTTGCTGCCGTTGCGCCAGCGGCAGAAAAGTCTTCCAAAAAGTCGAGCGGAAAGCGGTGTAGTTCGCCTTCCATTTCAATGGTGCCGACGGCTACATTGTCATAGCTTTCATCAATACGGGAAAAACCAATGGTACTTTCATCCATTTGCATCGGTTCAAACAGTGTTTGTTCAACGTACTGATGATACGGCATACCCGATACTTCGCTGATCACCTCGCCGGCTGTCACAAACATTAAATTGTTGTAGTCAAAGCGTTCGCGAAAACCGTGTTGAATAGGCACATTCGCCAACCCGGCAATCACTTCATCTGTGGTTTTATCGGTGTTCGGCCAAATCATCAGATCACCGGCACCTAGCCCAAGACCAGAGCGGTGACTCAGTAAGTCTCGAATGGTCAGTTCGCGAGTAATGTACGGGTCTGCCAGTTTAAAACTGGGTAAGTGTTCAATGACTTTGTCATTCCAGTCTAACTTGCCCTGCTCAACCAGAGTCGCCATAGCCGCAGCGGTAAATGCCTTGGTATGAGAAGCTATGCCAAACAAGGTGGTTGGCGTAACCGGTTGCTGCGACTCCATATCGCGCACACCAAAACCTTCCGCTAAAACCACTTCTCCGTCTTTTACTGCAACAACCGCAAGGCCCGGAATGTTAAAAGCATCCAGAGACTGTTTGGCGGTTTGACGAATTTTTTGCTCGAGTGAAGTACCTTCTTCTGGCTCGACCTTTGCGCGGTCAGAGCAAGCCACTAAAGCGCCAGCAATGGCACTAACACACAAAATTTTGGATAGCGTTTTCATGATGATCTAACCTTTTTCTTGTTTTCTAACAGACTACCACAACCGAATTAACTTTTACCGATATCAACTATAGCGAAAACTAAGTTAAGTTTTTATTGACACTAGAATGCGAATCGTTATCATTGGCGCCAAATTATTTAAATGATAAGGATTCTCATGTTTAAGAAGTCTCTTGCCCTTGCAATCCTCGCCGCTATCTCTGGTTCTGCGTTTGCACAACAAGCGAAAGTTGATGAAACCATCGAAATTAAAGCAACCCGCACCAGCACTCCGCAAAGTGCTATTCCGGCTACCGTTTCGGTTATTGAAGGTGAGGAACTGCGCCAGCAATTAAGCGTAGCTGAATCTTTATCAGACATCCTTGGCAACCTGATTCCGGCTTATTCACCGTCTCGTCAAAAACTGACAAGCTCAGGCGAAACCCTACGCGGTCGTGACCCTTTATACCTTATCGACGGTGTGCCTCAATCAAACCCTCTGCGTAATGGCTCTCGTGCCGCCTACACCATCGACCCTTTCATGATTGAGCGCGTTGAGGTTATTCACGGCGCCAGCGCGATTCAAGGTATGGGCGCCAGCGGCGGTATCATTAACATCGTTACTAAAAAAGCCGAAGACGGAACGAGCCACGAAGTCAACGCCGGCTTTAGCGCACCAGATTCAGAAGTCTCAGAAGGGTTGAGCTATCAGGCTGGCTACCTTCTACGCCATGGCAGCGGTCAATGGGATGTAATTTTTGGCGCCCAATACCGTGACACCGGCATGTATGTGGACGGAAAAGGTCAATTGATTGGTGTTGATACCACTCAAGGCGACACCATGGATTCCAAAAGTTACGACTTGTTCACGAAAATCGGCTACGACATAGATAGCAAACAGCGTCTTGAGTTTATGCTCAACCGCTTTGATATGTCGGGCAACGGTGACTACTACTCTATTGACGGAAACCGCGCTGAAGGCATCCCCGCGTTATCCGTTAAAGGTGAATATCCGGGCGAGGCCCCCGAAAACGAAGTTACCACTTCAAGTCTGACTTACAGCAACAGCGACTTCTTAATGGCCGACCTAAATTGGCAGCTGTTCTTCCAGGACTTTTCCGCTCTATACGGGGGTGGGACCTATGCAACGTTTCAGGATCCTGCATACGGCGACGAAATTTTTGACCAGTCACGCAACGACTCGCGTAAATATGGTTCACGCTTAACACTCAACTGGAACAACATTCAGCAATCGCCTGTATCTTTTAGCGCTGGGCTCGATTTTTTATCCGACGAAACTTTCCAGGAGCTGGCTCAAACAGGTCGTAAATGGGTACCGGCAACGGAATTCGAAAACTGGGCACCATATGCGCAACTGCGCTATCAAGCAAACGGTCTGACTTTAAGCGGCGGCTTACGCTATGAATACGGAAAATTAAAAGCCGATGACTTCACCACGTTGGCATCTTACGGGTCTGTCTTCGTTGAAGGCGGTGAACCAAGCTTTAACGAGTTACTGGGTAATTTGGGCGCTGTTTATGCTCTGAACGACGAATGGCGTGTCTTCGCAAGTTATTCTGAAGGCTTCAGCATGCCCGACGTTGGTCGTGTATTGCGCGGCATTTCAACACCTGACTTAAGTGTTAGCAGCTTCCTGGATCTGCAACCGGTTATCGCTGACAACGAGGAAGTCGGCATTGAGTATCAGGGCAATGCATGGAATGCCTCACTGAGCTATTTCCGCTCAAGCTCTGACCTGGGCGCTCGCCTACAACCCGATGCTGATGGTTTTTACAGTGTTCAGCGTGAAAAGACTGAAATTGACGGTATTGAGTTTAGTACCCAATATGCGCTATCCAATGATACTGCTTTAGGACTGAACTACGCTGACACCAATGGCGAGTATGACAGCAACGATGACGGCTCAGTCGACACTAAGCTAGGCGGCCGTAACATTGCTCCGAAGCGCGCCAACCTGTTCTGGTCACAACAGTGGACTGGCATGGTAAGCAGCCGGGTACAATGGAATAAGCTATTCGACCGTGACATTTACAGCGGTGAAGACGCCATCAACAACTTCGATGGTTACAACACAGTCGATGCAACCGTCCTGGTCGAAACTCGCGATATGGGTCAATTCTCGCTGGGTATTGAGAACTTATTCGATAAGTACTACTTCACCTATTACGCGCAGACGGTCGGCGGCGATAACCGTAACTTCACGGGTCGCGGACGCACCATTAGCTTTACCTGGAATTACCAATGGTAAGCCATGTCGCTTAAACACAAGCTGCCTACACTAACTCAATGGCACCGATGGCTGGGCTTAACGCTCAGCCTTTGGCTTTTATTGATGGCAGTAAGTGGTTCGCTGCTACTCTACAAAAATGACCTACTGCAGATTTTTTATCCACAACTCAATTTAGCGCAGCCCGTTGAAATGACAACTGCTGCAGCCATTTTAGATCAGTTCAATAACGGCTACGCCCTCATGCCAACTGCCGACCGTCCCTGGCTCGAAGTGGTTAACGCGGACAAAACACACTTTTACTACGACGCCAACGGCAATCTGCTGCTTGAACGAGAGTATTTAGGGGATCTCACAAGCTGGCTTGTTGAGTTGCACCATCACTTGGCACTCAACGAACTGGGTAAAGATATTCTGGGAATTTTGGGCTTATTAAGCCTCGTCCTCATCAGTACAGGCTTAATCCGCTGGTGGCCACGCAGAGGCAGTTTTCGGCGCGCTTTGTCTGTAAGGTTTTTTAATCCGTTCACTAAGCGCGGTAGCCAAACCTTATGGCAATTGCATCGGTTCATTGGTGCTGTACTTTTCGTTCCTGTCACTATCGTACTAATCACCGGTACCGCCATCATGTACGCCGCTCCGGTAAAATCAGCACTAATTTTCCTACTCCCGTTTACTCAGTCAATTGAAACGCCGGTACCGCCTTCTATGGCTGCCGATAACTGGCAACAACGGCTAGAGCTGGCAAAGCAAGCTCTCCCAACGGCGGAGGCTCGTTTGCTTTATCTGGAAGAGCTGCGAATTAGAGCTAAACACGCAAACGAATGGCACCCGAATGGCCGCAACTATATTGAGTTCTCTGAAACCGGAGAGGTTAGTCAGGTTATTGATGAGCGAGAAACCGCTCTCGGTAATCAAGTTTCGAATATGATTTACCCGACTCACGTGGCCTCGGTTGGCGGAGCTTTTTATTTGTTCATCGTGCTTTTATCGGGCTTGGGCTTAATCGTTTTGCCAGTCAGTGGGTTATGGTTTTATAGTAAACGCAGACAACTCAAGAAAACCTAATTCAAGGAAAACACTATGTCGTTAAAACAGGTCATGAGTGCTCTGGCTGTTTCTTCGGTTTTGTCGCTGCCTGCGTTGGCAAGTGACTACCTGGACACGTCCACGAGCTTTTCTGATGAAAACAAACACACCAAAACTCGCGTTATTTTTGTGCCGGAAGGTACGGCAGTTGAGCTACCAGAATGGTCAGGCTCTGATGTAAATGCCGTTAGTCGTGCTGCAGAGATTGAGGAATTTAAAGGCGAAGCCTCACAGTTAACAACAGTGATTGCCCCTGAGGGCACCAAAGCCAATCACCTGCTTCTGGCGGGCGTAGGTAACCCGGCTGAACTTTCCCGGTTTGAAGCGGAGAAGTTAGGTGCGTCTATTGCTGCCGCTTTAAAGCCTGAGCTAGAAAGCGTTGTTTTCGACACACGCCTAATCAGCAACCCGGGCATTGCCGCCGAACTGAGTTCGCACATGGCTCATGGCATCGACTTGCGCAACTATCGCTTTGACCGTTATCAGTCCGAGCCAAAAGAGCGTCCACAAACGGCTTACCATTGGTTAGTAAAAAGCCCTGACATGGCAGAGAAAAAATATCTGGCCTCGCGCGCTATTGCTGAAGGCGTGTTTGTTGCCCGCGACATTACCGCCCTGCCCGGCAGCGACGGATACCCTGAAGCCATTGTGAAGTTAGCTCAGGAAGCCATGAAAGACTTAAACATTGAGCTGACTATCGTCACGCCTGAGCAAGTTAAAGAAATGGGCATGGGCCTGCTTCACAGCGTTAGCCAGGGCAGCCAACACGGCTCTTACCTGCTGGCCGCGCACTATAAAGGCAGTAACGCTGACCCAATCGCATTGGTCGGTAAAGGCAATACCTTTGACACCGGTGGCTATAACTTAAAAACCAGCTCCTCTTCTATTTTGCGCATGCAGACCGACAAAGCCGGCGCTGGAGCCGTTATTGGCGCGGTTATGGCGCTAGCCGCACAAGAAGCGCCGGTAAATGTCGTTGCTGTAGCACCACTGTCACATAACCTCATTTCAGGTTCAGCAACGTTGCCGGGCGACGTCGTTAAAGCCGGTGACGGTACTTTGGTAGAAATTGCTAACACCGACGCCGAAGGACGTCTAATTCTTGGCGACGGTAACTGGTATGCCAACGACAAGTTCAAACCTCGTGCCATTGCTAATATTGCGACATTAACCGGTTCAAAAGTTGGCGCCCTGGGTACTGGTTACGCCGCTCTGTTTGCATCTGAGGACGACTTACGCTCAGCCATTATCGAGGCTGGCAATGTCACTGGTGAGAAAGTCTGGGAACTGCCATTAGAAGGCTATGACGGCATTATCGACAGCCCGCTGGCCGATATTCGTAACATTGGCTCTCCGGGCACACAGGCCGGTGCAGCGTTTCTTAAGCACTTTGCCGGTGATACGCCTTGGATCCATATCGATATGGCCGCTGACGCGATGGTCAGTTCAGATACCGGTATTCATCCGGCAGGACCAACCGGCTTTGGAGTGCGCTTGTTAACTGAGTGGGTTCATCAGTTAGAACAATAAGCAACACCAGGCTTCTCATTAAAAGGCACCCGCCAATGGGTGCCTTACCTTAAACCCGAACCCTGGGTACTCTCACGCTAACACCAGTGAGCAAGTGCCAGGAAATAGTCCCTGCACATGCGGCAATTCGACGCACATCGACACTCGGCCCCCAAAGCTCAACATCGTCGCCTATCTGAACATCGGCAACATCCGTCACATCTATGGTCAGCATATCCATTGATACACGACCGGCTAAACCAACGGTCTGTCCACGAATCATAGCAGGCGTTCCGTTTTCAGCCTGGCGCGGATACCCATCGGCATAGCCCATTGCCACGGTTGCTATAATGCTTGGTCGTTGAGCTGTCCACGCACTACCGTAGCCAACCGACTCTCCTTTCTCGAGCTTATGCAACGCAATAACGGGAGCAACCAGACGCATAGCTGGCTTTAAACTAGACTGCACTTCTGTAACCGTTGACGGATTAACGCCGTACAACAACAACCCTGCCCGAACCCAATCATTGTCTTGCAACACCCACTGGGTTTCAGGGTTCAATAAGCCCGCTGAATTGTGGAAACTGCGTGCTTGATAGCCTTTGGTACTCTCAGACAGCTGACAGAACAGTCGCTTTTGTTCTGCGTTCAGTTCATGGTCTGCGTCAGCATTCGCTAAATGCGACATGAGGGTAACGCCCGCCACGTTCTGGCTTGCGTTTAACCGCACCAGTACTTGTTGCGCCTGTTCTTCAGACCAACCCAGGCGGTGCATGCCTGTATCGACTTTTAACCATACCCACAGCGGCTTATTTAACGCAGTTTGTTCAATAGCCTGCAATTGCTGCTCACAGTGAACAACGGGGCTTAAATTATATTCTGCACACACAGTCAGCTCTGACGCCGAGAAGCAGCCTTCCAAAATAACCAAAGCCCCCTGATACCCAGCTTCACGAACCGCTAACGCCTCTTCCATGAAACCAGCCGCCATACCATCGACATGCGGCTTTAACGCATTGGCAGCATGAACAACGCCATGTCCGTAACCGTCTGCTTTTACCACTCCCAGAAGCTTGCCACCCACCATTGTTTTACGCACCCACTGAGCGTTATGTGCTATTGCTGTGGTCGATATTTCGGCACGAGTTTGGCGGTAATGCATGCGTTTTCCTTATACCTGCTTTGGGAACAGAGTGTCAGTTTACCGTATTTTCTGCGAACTTGAACGGAACTCTTTGCATCGCTTCGTCAGCTTGAGTAACGTAAAGCCATAACCAAAAGGAGAACAACAATGTGGTTAAAGCAATCCGTTATCGCAGGTAGCTTAGCGCTACTTTTCACTTCCGCGCCAGCTTTGGCTCAGGAAACCGCCAAAACGACCTTTCAGGCGGAAGATATTTTCCAGCTGGAATACGCCAATCAAGTCAGTATTTCACCAGACGGTAAGTACATTGCGTACATCCGCAACAGCTTCGACGACATGAAAGACAATACTCATCGTTCATTATGGCTGATTGATACCGAAACCGGTCAGCATTTACCAATTTTTGACGATGAATTCAGCTACGGTAGCCTAGCTTGGTCAAACGATGGTACCCGCCTTGCTTTTGCCTCTAATCGCTCGGAAAAGAACCAAATTCATGTGCACTGGATTAAAGAGCAGCGCACCGCCAAAGTCACTCACGTAAACAATAGCCCGGGTAGCATTAGTTGGTCTAACGATGATTCTCAGTTGGCTTTCACCATGTCAGTGAATGCTGAACCGACGCCATTCGCTAAAAGCGTAAAAAAACCGAAGAAGCCGAAAGGCGCAAAGTGGTCTAAGTCGCCGATTATTGTTGAAGAAGCTTATTATCAGCGCGACGGTAAAGGCGTTCTGGAGCCGGCGCATACACAACTCTTTGTGGTTCCGGCTGAGGGCGGCACTGCACGCCAGCTGACCGACGGCCCTTACCGACATGGCGGTCCACTGGCCTGGACCGAGGACGACAGCCATATCGTATTTTCCGGCAACCGCTCGGAAGACTGGGCGTATCAGGTGAATGAAAGCGACCTTTACAGCGTCAGCCTGAGCTCAAAAGAAGTGGCGCAGGTCACTGACAAACCCGGCCGCGAGTCGTCACCGCAGTTCTCTCCTGACGGCGAGCGCCTGGCATACTTACACAGCTCGAACGAGCCGGTGCCTTACCATAAGTCACAATTGTGGGTCATGGACTGGAGCGAACGCTCAGAGACAGAACTTCAAGCTGACTTTGACCGTTCTTTTAGCTCGCCACAGTGGACTGGCAATGAATCACTGGCGGTTTCATACGCTGATCAGGGGAAAACTGTTGTTGCTGATGTCACTTTAAGCAATGAACTGACAAACCGAGTGGATGACGTTTCCGGCGTTTATGTCAGCCGCCCTTATACCATGGGCTCGTTTACGGCCTCAAAAACTGGCGCTATTGCCTACACCAAGGGGTCCGAATATCGCCCCGCCGATGTCGGTTATCAGCCACAAGGTGGTGAAGCGGTTCAGTTTACTCAGTTAAATGAAGATCTGCTCGGCCACCGTGAGCTGGGTGAAGTTCACGAAATTCGCTATGAGTCACGATATGACGGTCAGGAGATTCATGGCTGGTATATTACTCCGCCGAATTACGATGAAAATAAGGAGTACCCGTTACTGTTAGAAATACACGGCGGTCCTCACCTGTCTTATGGTCCGCATTTTGCCGCTGAACACCAGCGCTATGCAGCCGAGGGCTATGTGGTCCTTTATGTAAACCACCGCGGCAGTACTTCATACGGTAAAGACTTTGCCATGCTGCTGGACGGCAACTACTCGTCACCTTATGACTTTGCTGATCACATGACTGGCATTGATTTACTCATTGATAAAGGCATTGCCGACTCAGACAACCTGTTTATTGCCGGCGGTTCTGCAGGTGGCATCGCCACAGCCTATGCGGTAGGACTAACCAATCGCTTCAACGCTGCTGCCGCCACTAACCCGGTTATTAACTGGGTCAGTAAAGTACTGACGGCTGACAGCTCAATTGGCCAAATCACCAACCAGTTCCCGGGTATGCCATGGGAAGAGCTTGAGCACTACTGGCAGCGCTCGCCACTGTCTATGGTCGGTGACGTTGAAACACCGGTCATGCTGTTCACCGGTGAGAAGGATCGTCGTACACCGATATCGGAAACCGAGCAATTCTACCAGGCATTAAAGCTACAAAAAGTAGATACGGCTATGGTTCGTGTTCCGGGCGCTTTTCATGGCGTTACAGCTCGACCTTCCAACATGATTGCCAAAATTGAGCATGCACTGGCCTGGTTCGAGCAATATAAGAAATGAAGCTAGCCACTTTAGGCCCTGCCGGCACCTTTTCGGAGGTTGCCGCTGGGCTTTACCAACCAAACCAACAGCATTACATTCAATTACTAGACAGTTTAGTGAGCTGTCTGGATGCGGTGGGCCAGGAATGTGATGCCGCGGTTGTTCCTATTGAAAACCTAACTGAAGGTTTTGTGTCACCAGTAGTGGATTATCTGGTGCGACGCCCGTTGCGCATTCAGGCGGAAATTCGTATTCCGGTTAGCTTTCAGTGCCTGAGTAACAGCGCCAGTCCACAGCAAGTATGGGCACAGTTTGTTGCTGCCGGGCAATGCAACCAATACTTACACAGCTTAGGCTTACCGCTTATTCACACGGCCAGTAACGCGTTGTCCATGGAGGCACTGATAGCCGCTAAGGAACCCTCTGCCGCAGTGGTTCCGAAACACCTGAGCTGTCCGGAAGGACTGCAAATGCTCAAGAGTGATATTGCAGACAACCCACACAACGAAACGCGCTTCGTGGTATTATCAGCCACATCCGAAGAGCCGGAATTCGATAAAGATAAGCGCTGGAAAAGCAGTTTGCTTTTGATTGATGACAACGACCATCCGGGCTTGTTAGTCGATAGCTTACAGGTTTTTGCGCGACAGCAAATTAACTTAACCTCGATTGTATCGCGTCCGGCCGGACGCCAGTTTGGTGACTATCATTTCTTTATCGACTTTGATGGACACCGCAGTGAAGCAGGTGTCGCTTTGGCTCTTGAAGAACTGACTGAAATGAACAACATTCACTGGCTGGGCTCTTACCCTGCCGCAGAAATAGGAAAGCAGTAATGTCTCTGGAAGTCATAAAACACGAGCCGGCAGGCACAGCCGACGCCGTTATCATTTGGTTGCATGGCCTGGGAGCCTCGGGCAATGACTTTGTCCCTATGACCGAGCACTTAAAATTTGCCAACGCGCAGGTTCGCTTTTTGTTTCCTCACGCACCACAAATGCCGGTTACCATAAACCAGGGTATGGTCATGCCTGCCTGGTACGACATTACCGACATGAGCATCGACCGCCAGATAGACAGCGAACAGTTGCGCGAGTCGGCGGCCAAAGTGCATGCCATGATAGACGAGCAAATTGCTCAGGGCATCGACAGTAAGCGCATTATTATTGCCGGGTTCTCACAAGGCGGCGCCGTGGGTTATGAAGCTGCTTTGACCTACCCGAAACCGCTGGCGGGTTTAATGGCGCATTCTACGTACTTTGCTACAGCCGATGACATTCAGGTAAATGAAGCCAATGCACAACTGCCCATTTTGGTTCAACACGGTACTCAGGACCCTGTGGTTCCGGAAGTTCTTGGCCAGAAAGCCTGTGCAATTTTGAAAGAGAAAGGGTTTTCAGTGACGTATCAAACCTACCCAATGCCGCACTCTCTGTGCTTAGAGCAGGTTCAGGATATGCAGAAATGGCTGGATGAGCGGTTTTAACCGCTCATCTAAGCAGGTATTAACTCGCTAACAGTTGCAGTTTATCCGCCCAGGTAGAGGCTAAATTCTCGCCCCGCTCAAACGAATCAATCATAATATTCACATGGCCCACTTTACGACCAGGTCGCGCATCCTTGCCATACCAATGACATTCAGCAGCTGCCGCTTCCCATAAAGCCTCCGGAATACCCGCAACGCCAATTACGTTCACCATTAAGGTGGGGGCTATCAGTAAGTCGGGCAGCGGTAAACCGGTAATGGCGCGAATGTGCAGGTTGAACTGGTCACAATTAGCGCCACTCATCGTCCAGTGACCTGAGTTGTGAACCCGCGGAGCCACTTCGTTCACCAGCAAATGTTGGTTTTCGCCTTCACCAACGACAAAGAACTCAATAGCTAATACGCCCACGTAATCCAGCGCGTCGGTCAGCTTCTTATGATGCTCTTTGGCTAACGCCTCAAGCGCTTTAGAAAAATGCTCTGCGCCCGCCAGACTGTAAGATAGAATACCCTGAGTATGGACGTTTAATGTCAGCGGGAAACAGCGCTGCTCTCCCTTGTGTGAGCGAGCTCCCACAACAGAAACCTCGTCGGTAAAGTCAATCATGTCTTCAACAATACCCGGGCGTTGCCCTGCCTCTTCAGCGACAGCGGCGATGTCCTCACCCGGCTTCCAGCGCCACTGGCCCTTGCCGTCGTAGCCGCCTTTCGCCGACTTAATGACAACCGCATGGTTGCAGCCTTCTAAAATAGCCGTCAGCTCAGCCACATTCTCATAGGCTTTCCAGGCGGAAGTGGGAATATCGAGTTCATCACAAAGCGCTTTTTGCGTACGACGATCAACTAAACCGTTGAAACGCTCTGCTTTTAATAAGAACTTATCGGCGGTTTTAGCAACCAGCTCTTCGCCTAAATGCTCGTGCTCCCAGGTGGTTACATCTGCCCAGTCATTCGCCTCAGCTAACGTCATTGCCAAAGGTTGTTGGCTACCTAGAGCCATCACCTTATCCAGTCGGTCACTGTATAAGACACATTCATGCCCCTGCTGAATAACGGCTTTACCCAGCATTTGGCCTAACTGCCCGTTGCCAAGGATCAAAATTTTCATTTTGGCAGCTCCAAATCTGAGTTAGCCATCACTTTTTCTTTCTGCGCTTTGCGGAATTCATGGACGCGTTTACGCACTTCGCTGTCAAAGCTGCCAATAACCTGAGCAGCCAACAAGCCCGCATTGGCCGCACCGGCATCACCAATCGCCAGAGTACCAACAGCCACACCTTTAGGCATTTGCACAATAGACAATAAACTGTCTAAACCTTTTAACTGCTTGCTTGGAACCGGCACACCAAACACCGGAATGGCCGTATAAGCCGCCAGCATACCCGGTAAGTGAGCAGCGCCGCCGGCGCCGGCAATAACCACAGGCACTCCATCTTGCTCGGCTTGTTCCATCGTCGACTTAAGTAAGTCCGGCGTACGATGCGCAGAAACGACCTTCGCCTGCCACTTTACGTTCAGCGATTCCAGCATTTCTGCTGCTTTTTGCATTACCGGCCAATCGGACTGGGAACCCATTAGAATCAATACCGGAGCCATGGTGTCACCTTTTATTTACTGTTTTGGATGTGCATCTGCATTTGGAAAGGCGGGAATTGTAGCTATTGGCGGGCACGACTGCAAATTTACTGCGGACTTTTTAAGCAGGTTACGACTTTTTGCTAATCGCCTTGTTAATCCGCTAAAGTAGAATGCAATAAAACATTGCTAATGAGGTATTCCATGTTGCTTTCAGCCCAAGACTCGCTGCTTCTTATTGTCGACGCTCAGGAACGGCTGTTACCGGCCATTCACCAGCGAGACATTGTCACCTCTCGTATGCGCTGGCTGGGTGAAATTGCTATGCAGCTGGACGTACCCATTTTAATTACCGAGCAATACCCTAAAGGCCTGGGCTACACCGTCAGCTCTTTGCAGGAAATTATTGAAGCCGGTCGTGTGGTTGAGAAAACGCACTTCAGTGCATTGAAAGAGCAAACGTTTCGCGATGTTCTTAGTGAATACAATAAAAAACACATTGTCGTCATGGGTATGGAAACTCACGTTTGTGTCATGCAAACCGCCATTGATATGCAAAACGCCGGCTACCAGGTGTTTTTGCCGTCTGACACTGTTGGCTCACGACGTCCCACAGACAAAGAATGTGCGATAGAGCGCATGAGAAACTCGGGCGTTGAAATTATTACCTCCGAAATGGCGGCGTTTGAATGGCTTGAGAAGTCTGGCACCGATACTTTCCGCCACATTAGTCGTAACTGGTTAAAATAAAACAAGGTCTTGTTGACTCGGGCTGTATTAAGCGTATACTCGAAGCCGCTGAGAAAATTTCGGCTATTGATTTGAGATTATTTACGAAGTCCTTTTTGCTGTACCTCGTTTTGTAAGTCCAAGTAATACCAAGTTTTTTGAGCATTTTTGTTTTTAACATGCACTACGAGGAAATATCAGCATGTCTACTACTACTGGTAAAGTAAAATTCTTTAACGAAGCAAAAGGCTTCGGTTTCATCGAGCAAGAAAATGGCGCAGACGTATTCGTACACTTCAGCGCTATCCAAGCAGACGGTTTCAAAACTTTGGCTGAAGGCCAGCAAGTTTCTTTCACCGTTGCTCAAGGTCCTAAAGGTCCTCAAGCTGAAAACGTAGTTCCTATGTAAGGAACTCTTAGTGCACCTTGTGCATTAAGCGTTTTAAAGAATTTCGAAGCGCCGCTTTTTAAGCGGCGTTTTTTTATGCAATTAAGCAATTTATTTCGGCTTCCCCTAAACTTTCCGTTCAAAAATACGATAACCTTACTAATATTGATGTTAATCAAACTTCTGTAATAAAGGTTGCTATGAAAAATAATGGTCCGGTTACCGGCAAAGAACACCGCTTTCCCGAACACTATCGGCTAATTTCGTCGACAGATCTAAAAGGTGTTATTCGTCACTGCAATGAGGACTTCGTCAAGGTCAGCGGTTATAAACGAGACGAACTTATTGGTTCGCCACACAACATTCTGCGCCACCCGGATATGCCTGCCGGCGTATTTGAGCAAATGTGGAAAACCATTAAACGCGGTAAACCCTGGATGGGGCTTGTTAAAAACCGTTGTAAGAATGGCGACCACTATTGGGTCAGTGCGTATGTAACGCCCATTATGGAAGACGGAAAGCCTAAAGGGTTTGAGTCCGTTCGTGTCGCCGCATCAGACAATCGTAAAAAACGCGCGCAAGCCATTTATGATCGCTTAAACGCAGGCAAGCACGCATTACCTTTAGCACAGCGTTTATGGCTTGGCAGCAAAGACTTGATGCCCGTAGTAATACCAGGCGCCGTGGCCAGTGCCGTCATTGCCTTAATGGGACAGCCTATTTCTGCACTCATTGCGCTTGCGGCAACCGCCGTAACGACCTTTGCTTACGGCGCCTATATTGGCCGTATGCTACAAGGGCTACTCAACCTGCGCCCAGAAGCATTTGACTCTGAGCTGGTCGGTATGACCTATTTTGATATGCAGGGTCGTGAAGCAAAACTGGCAATGCAGTTGCTAAGTGAAGGCGCGCGTAATAGAACCGCACTAAGCCGCATGAAGGACGCAGTTTCAGGGCTTCTCACTATTGCAGAAGACACGCATCAGCAAGCAGCTGACAGTAAGACGCAAATTGACAAACAAACAGCATCGACCGAGCAAACGGCAACGGCAATGAACGAAATGTCCTCAGCTATTCAGGAGGTCGCTGATACCGTTGAACGTAATGCGCAGCAAGCCGAGTCTGCTAATGCGAACGTTGAGAACAGTGTCCGTTTAGCCCGTCAGGCAAGTGACGTCATTGTCAGCTTGCACGATGCAGTTAAAGAGATTGCTCAAACAGTCCATGAGCTAGATCAGTCAACAGGGGCTATTGGCGAAGCAGCCGATTTAATTTCGTCTATTGCTGACCAAACAAACCTGCTGGCGCTTAATGCCGCTATTGAAGCCGCTCGCGCTGGTGAGCACGGCCGGGGTTTCTCAGTGGTCGCCGACGAAGTACGCAACCTGGCACAGCGCACAACCCAGTCAACGGACAGCATTCATCAAGTTATTCAACAGCTGCGCGATAAAGCCAGCAATGCGGTATCTGTATCCAATAAAGGCGAAGAAGCCGCAGCAGACGGAGTTAATAAGGTTCGGGAAGCAGATGCCGCGTTAGGTGAAATATCAACGGCGATTCAGGAAATTTCCGATATGTCGACGCAAATGGCGTCTGCGGTTGAAGAGCAAAGCGGCGTTGCTGAACACATTAGTGAACAAATCACGTCTATTGCTGACACCGCTCGTTCTACTCAGGCTACGTCAGAGCAGACTCAAAGTTCAAGCACAGAGCTGCAATCAACCATTAAGCAGCTCTACTCGCTTATTGAACGCTTTGACTTGAAGTCCTAAGAGTTATCCTGCTCTTTATGGTGAGTGCGTCGCTCAGCGGCGCGCTCTGTTTCTTCCAAAAAGTCCACGTCATCGACATCAACTTCCGGAATTTCACCACACACATCCCCGCCAAGCTTATTGACCGCCTGGCACAAGTCCGAAACTTTTGTATCGAGAACCTGAACATGGTCGAGCATACGACCGATTGCCGTCGCGACAGGGTCTGGGTTATCCGCGGAAATGGCGTAAGCATCGAACCCGTACTCTTTTGCCATTTTCTCCCGACGTTCGCTAGTCTCTTTATCGACACCCGACTTCGCCACGCGAGCAGGAATACCAACAACCGTCGTTAACTCAGGAACATCGCGTACCACCACGGCATTCGAGCCAATTCTCGCTTGCTGCCCAACGGTTAAAGGACCTAACACTTTTGCACCGGCACCAATAACAACGCCATCTTTCAACGTCGGGTGTCGCTTGCCTTTATGCCAGCTGGTGCCCCCTAAAGTCACACCATGATACAAGGTCACATCGTCACCAATCTCTGCGGTTTCACCAATAACGACACCCATGCCGTGATCAATGAAAAAACGGCGCCCAATTTTGGCTCCGGGATGGATTTCTATTCCGGTCAACCAGCGCGCGACGTTGGAAAGAAAACGAGCCAACCAGTAAAGCTTCCAGGTCCAGAGTTTATGGCTTATGCGGTGAAACCAAATGGCATGCAGTCCAGGATAATGGAACAGCACCTCCATTGTGTTTCGCGCAGCTGGATCACGCTCGAATACACTGGCGATGTCTTCTTTCATTCCTTTAAAAAACGCCATGCGGCCTCCTCAGGCGGCGGGAAAGTTTTTCAATAGCTTGTCGACGTCTGCAAGAATAATGTCGCGCATCGTTTTCTCATAACCTTCACGCTCATCATCAAGTTCTCGAATTTTCTTCTTCGGAAACTTCTTACGGTTTTCATGCGTCGGCATGTGCTTTATTTTTTCATACATGTCGTGCATCGCTGGGTAATCCTGCGAGTAGTCATATTTTACAGCTTCAGGTCTATGATCAAGCAGCACGACAATGCGCAGGCACCCCTCAGAAAGCGGGCATTGCTCTTGCTGCATCGCTTTAGCAATTGTAATTATGCTCTCATCAATTCTATCAACACGCTTTTGTACAGCCGCTTTGCGCAGGTCGTTCTGACCACGCAAGCGTAGCATTAGCGTTGCCGCATACCACCCAAGCCCAATAATAATAACGAGCCCAACTATAGCTATCACCCAAAGTAATTCACTGGACATTAGTACTCCTCATCATCCCAGTCGTCATCAAGCTCGTATCCCAGCTTGCTGATAAGTGTTTCGTAACGCTCTGATTTTTCGTCCAAATAGCGTTGATCGTCAGCGTTGAGAGTCTCTCCTTCCTCAAATCGCTCGACCAGACGTTGCAGTCGCTCGTCATTTTGCAGCTGTTGCAGCTCCTGCTCAGGCGTCATTACGAGTTCTATTTTACGGCGGCTACCAACGCGAGGATCTTTCTCATCGTCACTTTTACTGTGAGTCAGTGTATTTTTTTGACTCTCTAAGTGCCGCTGACCCGGACGCTGACCTTTACCTATCTTTTTGCCTTTTGTAGTTGGCTCACTTGGGCGTTTGTCTTTTGGCTGCTTCGAAGGCGCCAAAGGCCCTGTCTTACGTGTTTTCTTTCGGCGAGTCATTGTCGCTCCTGGTTAGGAAAACTGTCTGTATGAAGATATAGGGGTATTGTAACGCAATAATGCGTATAACGTCATTGTTGGAATAGTAATGAGGATATAGAAAGAAAAAAGGCGATGTTTCCATCGCCTGCTTTCTCATATGATTGGCAGCGCACTGCTACTATGAGAATGGTTGTCACTGCTTCCGAGTTGTTATTGCGGTCTTCCGTAACCTGGTTTTATTGTTGTTATTATTAAATGGAGCAACCGCAAGCCTCTCGGCTATTTACTCCCTGGATTATCGATAAATGAGATGACCATTTATAAAAACGAAATCTAACTTTTCGATAATCTCCTCGACCTCTTGTTATTTTTTTGTATCGAGTCAGCTGTATTTTTACAGTCTTTTTATTATTTTCTCAAGGACTCTGTGCCAATTATTTTTGTTTTTGTCAGGCTACACCGTCCTCGAGCGTTGTTAACAATACTTGAACCAAATATTAATTCAACAACTTTCTTGATCTAAAAACCAACTTTTTTATTACTTTTTGTTAACAATGGAAAAAACAGCTTACTTCTTATGAGTTTAGTTATAAAAAAAGCGGCCGGAGCCGCTTTTAGAATGTTTATCTACTTTTTAAGAGGCTTAATACAATCCACTTAAGAATTTTGACATCAGCTCAATTTCTTCATCTGTCATCTTTTCAGCAACGCCTTGCATCATACCGTTAGGGTCATTTGCGCGTTCGCCGCTGCGGAACATTTCCAACTGAGACTTAGTGTAAGCTGCGTGCTGACCTGAAATGTCAGGGAATGCCGCTAAGCCCATTCCGTTACCACGAGGTCCGTGACAACCCGCACATGACGGGATGTTACTTTCAGGATTACCACGACGGAAGAAGTCTTCGCCTCTGGCTATTAAGTCTTCAGGCGTTTCACCTTTTGGCTCGTCTTGTGACGCGTAAAACGCGGCTAAATCGGCCATGTCCTGCTCAGACAGACTAGCAACCTGGCCCATCATTACGGCGTTATTTCGACCTTCTTCGCCGCCTGTTTCAGACGCCAGTTTAAAGTCTTTTAATTGCTTTAACAGATACTTTTCATGCTGACCGGCCAGGTGCGGGTACATATCGGTCGGAGATTCACCATTGGGCCCATGACAAGCCGCACATACCTGCGATTTCTCTTTACCAGCTTCGGCATCGCCACTTTGCGCTAATGCGATACCCGTGGTACCGAAGAAAAGTCCCAATAAGATTGCGAATTTTTTCATGTTTGCTTCTCTTCTGTTCTGGATGGCGCCATGCGCCCCAACAAATCACCTTAAACAGGTTGCTATTTTACACAAAACTTGTGTGGATTAAATGATTAATAGCTAATCTATCTGGAATTCATCGTTGGCTGACGTGCTCAGATCATTCATAATGGCGTCTGTCTTTGCTTTTTTAACCAATAAGTGACCCTATCTGTGTCGATGAAACCTTTGAACTACGCAAGCGCCAGCTTTGTTACCAGTGCGCCGGATATTACCAAGTTACCGCCTGATACGGGAATAGAGATAGCCTTTGCCGGACGCTCAAACGCCGGCAAGTCAAGCGCTCTCAACACGCTTACACGGCAGAAGTCGCTGGCAAGAACCAGTAAGACTCCGGGCCGTACGCAGCTAATTAACGTGTTTGAGCTCGATAGCGGAGAGAGACTTATCGACCTACCCGGTTATGGGTTCGCCAAAGTCCCTATGGCTGTTAAAGAGAAATGGCAAAAAGCATTGGCTGAATATCTGCAAAAGCGCGATAGCTTAAAAGGCATTGTGGTACTCATGGATATTCGCCACCCGTTCCGTGAAACTGATCAAGAGCTTATCTACTGGGCTGCGGACTGCGGCATTCCTGTACTCGCGTTGCTGACAAAAGCAGACAAATTAAAGCAAGGTGCTCGTAAATCAACCGTTCTACAAGCTCGGCAAGCCGCTATTGCCTTCAACGGAGATGTTCAGGTCGAAGCCTTTTCGTCATTAAAGCGCATTGGCGTCGAGCAGCTTGAAAACAAACTTAACGAGTGGTTTGGCAGCCAAGATGACGGATAACCAACACCCATTAAGCGCCTGGTTACTATTAGGTCTGCTGTCTCTTATTTGGGGTAGCTCATTTTTGCTGATTAAAAAGGGGCTTATCGCTTTTGGTCCAATGGAAGTCGGCGCACTAAGAATCAGCTCGGCCGGCATTGTGTTAGCACCTTTTATTGCGAAGCGTTTGAATAAAATAACGCGTAAACATTGGTTGAAATTAGCCAGCGTTGGGTTAGTCGGTAGCTTCATACCGGCTTTCATGTTCGCAATTGCACAAACGCAACTGGCCAGCGGTGTCACCGGCGTGCTGAATGCACTTACACCTATCACCACACTGGTTATCGGTGCCCTGTTTTTTCACCAGTCTGCTCGTATTGCTCAAGTTATCGGCATTATTATTGGTTTAGGGGCACGCTGTTGCTCATTACCGCATCCGCTAACGGCGGCTGGAACTTTAATCTCTACGCACTGTTAGTCATGGCTGCAACCGTTTGCTATGGCCTTAACCTGAATCTGATAAAGCATAAAATAACCGACCTCGCACCACTGACAATAACCGGCATTTCATTATTAATGGCTGCAGTACCTGCAACGATTTATCTGTTTGCTGGCACTGACTTTATGACGCAAGTTCAACAACCGGGCGCAATGCTGTCTTTAGTGTCGATATTGGTTTTAGGAATTATTGGTACGGCCGGCGCCTTAGTTATTTTTAACCATGTGGTTCGTTTAACGAACACAGTATTTACCAGCTCAGTAACGTACCTTATTCCGGTTGTTGCGGTTTTGCTGGGTGTACTAGACGGTGAACCTTTCTGGCTTCAGCATGGTGTCGGCATGGCAGCCATTTTGGTTGGGGTTTGGTTTGCTAACCGAAAGGGCCGCTCCGGGCTTGCGGGGATGCCTGCGCAGGACAAAAGCAATAACAGCTCGACTAAGAAAAGCGCATATCGAGTAGGGTGAGGCGTC
>NZ_DGMK01000004.1:0-202946 GCF_002388365.1 Idiomarina sp. UBA4520
CTTCGCTGGGCAAACAAAAAAGCCCGCTAAAAAGCGGGCTTCATAGTCATATCAGTAATCATCTCACCTGACGTGGAACGTCAGGCTACCTGTACTCACCGATACTCTTCAATGCTCGGGCATGAGCACATCAGGTTACGGTCACCGAAAACGTCGTCTACGCGGTTAACGGTTGGCCAGAACTTGTCGTAGCCAACGGCTTCAACCGGGTAGGTTGCCGTTTTTCTATCGTATGGGCGGTTCCATTCTGCATCGGTAATGTCGGCCAGTGTATGCGGTGCATTAACCAGCGGGTTGTTGTCTTTTGGCCATTCACCGGCGGCTACTTTCTCGGCTTCGGCTTTAATGCTTACCAAAGCTTCAATAAAGCGGTCCAGCTCAGCTTTAGACTCAGACTCGGTCGGCTCAACCATAATGGTACCCGCTACCGGGAAGCTCATGGTTGGCGAGTGGAAGCCATAGTCTTGCAGGCGCTTAGCCACATCAATTTCGGCAATGCCGGCGGCGTCTTTCATTGGACGCAAGTCGATAATGCACTCGTGAGCGACACGGTTGTTGCGACCACGATACAGAATTTTGAAGTGCTTGCTCAGCTTCTCGGCAACGTAGTTGGCGTTCAAAATAGCGGTTTCTGACGCTTCACGTAAACCGCGTCCGCCCATCATGGCAATGTACATCCATGAAATGGTCAGAATGCTGGCACTGCCAAACTGCGCAGCAGATACCGCGCCATTACCTGCTTTAGGGCCTTCGATATTAATCACCGAGTGGTTCGGCAGAAACTCAGCTAAGTGCTGCTTCACACCAATAGGACCCATACCCGGGCCACCGCCACCGTGCGGAATACAGAAGGTTTTGTGCAGGTTCAGGTGCGATACGTCAGAGCCAATGTAACCCGGTGAGGTTACGCCAACCTGTGCGTTCATGTTGGCACCGTCCATGTAAACCTGACCACCGTAGCTGTGTACAATGTCGCAAATTTCCTTGATGCCTTCTTCGTACACACCGTGGGTAGACGGGTAAGTCACCATAATGCACGACAGGTTATCGCCCGCTTCTTCTGCTTTGGCTTTTAAGTCGTCCATGTCTACGTTGCCGTTCTTGTCGCAGTCGACAACAACAACTTTCATGTTGATCATTTGCGCTGACGCCGGGTTAGTACCGTGCGCAGAGCTTGGAATTAAGCAGATATTGCGGTGCCCTTCGTTGCGACTCTCATGGTACTTCTGAATAGCCAGCAAACCTGCGTATTCGCCTTGCGCACCCGAGTTCGGTTGCATAGACATGGCGTCATAACCGGTAATATCCAATAGCCACTCAGACAAGGTGCCGACCAATTCTTGGTAGCCTTGTGCCTGTTCTACCGGGCAGAACGGATGCAACTGACCAAACTCAGGCCAGGTCACCGGAATCATTTCAGCGGTCGCATTCAATTTCATGGTGCACGAGCCCAATGAAATCATGGAATGGTTCAGCGCTAAGTCTTTGTTTTCCAGCTTTTTAATGTAACGCAGCATTTCGGTTTCTGAGTGATACTCGTTGAATACCGGGTGCTGTAAGTAGTCTGACTGACGTACCAACGCCGCAGGAATCGACTCGACATCTCCGCCGGCAACACGGCTGTCCAGTACGTCAACGTCCAGACCATGATTCTCACCAAACAACACGTTAAACAGCGTTTCAACATCGTCACGCGTTTTCGCTTCATCTAAGCTAACGCCAAATACGCCCTCGCCGTCCACGCGCAGGTTAATACCTGCAGCTTTAGAGCGCGCTAACACGTCGGTCGCATTGTCTTTCATTTCGAACGTCAGGGTGTCAAACCAATGGCTGTTGACCAGCTTCACGCCTTTGTCCTGCATACCTAAGGCAACAATGTCAGTCAGGCGGTGAATGCGGTTGGCAATACGGCGCAAGCCTTGTGGACCGTGATACACGGCATAAAAAGACGCCATGTTCGCCAGCAGTACTTGCGCGGTACAGATGTTTGAATTGGCTTTTTCACGGCGTATGTGCTGCTCTCGAGTCTGCATAGCCATACGCAACGCAGGGCGTCCGCGAGAGTCTTTAGAAACACCAATAATACGACCAGGCAATGAACGCTTAAACTTGTCGCGAGTGGCAAAAAACGCTGCATGAGGACCACCGTAGCCCATCGGCACGCCGAAACGCTGTGCGTTACCGAACACCATGTCTGCGCCCATTTCGCCCGGCGACTTAAGCATTAACAAGCTCATTAAGTCAGAAGCAACGGCAACAATGGCTTTTTTCTCCTGCAACTCACCAATCAATTGTTCGATGTTGTGCAACTGGCCTTGTTTGTCAGGGTATTGCAGTAATGCACCAAATACATCATGGTCGGACGCTTCGCGTGCAGGACCAACGATGATTTCAAAGCCGTAATACTCGGCACGGGTTTTCACTACGTCGATGGTTTGCGGGTAAACATTGTCCGCAATAAAGAACGCATTGGCTTTTTTATTCTTCGACACGCGCTTGGCCATAGCCATAGCTTCCGCTGCAGCCGTTGCTTCATCCAGTAAAGACGCACTGGCTAAATCCAGGCCAGTTAAGTCCATGGTCATTTGCTGGAAGTTCAGCAACGCTTCTAAACGGCCCTGCGCAATTTCCGGCTGATACGGGGTATATGCGGTATACCAACCTGGGTTTTCCAACACGTTACGTAAAATAACGTTCGGTACAACGGTGTCGTAATAACCCATACCAATGTACGAGGTGAAAATTTCGTTTTTCTGAGCAATGGTTTTCAGGCGAGCTAACGCCTCGCGTTCCGTTTGCGGCTCACCAACTTGCAAGAACGGTTCACGCAATATTGCGCCAGGCACCGTGTCTTTGGTTAAAGCTTCTAAAGAATCCACACCCAGTTCTGCCAACATGGCTTTTTGCTCTTCAGCACTTGGGCCAATGTGGCGACCGATGAACTCATCGTGGTGTTCTAATTGCGTCAGGGTAGTACTGCTCATTTAACTCAGCCTCGTACATTTATCGATAGTAAGAAACAACGAACCCCGGTTAATTTCCGGGGCTCAGGACGCTTAGTCATTGGTACAAAGTCCAATGGCTTAGTCTTCGTCTATTGAAGCCTCGTAAGCGTTTGCGTCCAATAAATTTTCCAGTTCACTGCTGTCGTCCGCTTTAATACGGAACAACCAGCCGTCGCCATAAGAGTCGTTGTTGACCGTTTCAGGCGCGTCTTCTAAGTCTTCGTTAATAGCAACAATTTCGCCCGTCATTGGTGCGTAAATGTCTGATGCCGCTTTTACAGATTCAGCAACAGCAATGTCGTCGCCCGTTTCAACTTTGTCACCAACGTCTGGCAACTCAACGAAAACCATGTCTCCTAACAGCTCTTGCGCGTGTTCAGAGATGCCAACGGTAAAGGTGCCATCACCTTCGTCGCGCACCCACTCGTGAGTTGATGCGTATTTCAGATCGGCTGGAATATTGCTCATAATGACTTCCTGTAGTTCAAAATCGTTTATTGTGATGAAACAGAATTATAAAACAGATTGACCGTTTCGCACGAAGCCCGGTTTGACGACCTTCACCGGTACTTGTTTCTTACGCATTTCAACGTCTGCGGTATCACCCACTGAAGCAGGAACACGCGCCATTGCGACCGAGAAACCAAGTGTAGGCGAGAATGTACCAGAAGTGATGATACCTTCGCCACCCTCAACGGTCACTTTTTGACCGTGACGAAGTACACCCTTCTCTTCCATCACTAAGCCTACCAACTTATCGTGACCTTCCGCTTTTTTCTGCTCTAATGCTTTGCGACCAATAAAGTCTCGGTCTGCCGGTTCGAATGCGACGCTCCAGCCCATATTAGCTTCCAGCGGTGTGATATTCTCGTCCATATCCTGACCATACAGGTTCATGCCGGCTTCTAAGCGCAGAGTATCACGTGCGCCCAGTCCACAAGGAGCAACGTCCGCTTCTAGCAACTGGTTCCACAATGATTCCAATTGGCTTGCCGGTACGACAATTTCGTAGCCTTTTTCGCCGGTGTAACCGGTGGTAGCAATGAAGTAATCGCCAACGTCTTTACCCACAAAAGGCTTCATGCCGTCAATTTCAGCGTATTGTTCGCTTGAAAGTACTTTCTGAATTTTCTCTGCCGCGTTAGGACCTTGCAGCGCAAGCATGCCCATATCGTCACGCTCTTTCGTGGTGACATCAAAATCGGCAGCGACTTTTTCAATCCATGCTAAGTCACGGTCACGAGTGGCTGAGTTCACCACCACGCGATAAGACGTTTCTGAAAAGTGGTACACGATAAGGTCATCAATAACGCCGCCGTTTTCGTTCAGCATGCTGGTGTATTGTGCCTTGCCTTCAGTTTTTAGTTTAGCCACGTCGTTGGCCAGCAAGTAGCGCAAAAACGCCTGAGCCTGAGGGCCTTCAACGTCAACGATGGTCATGTGCGACACATCGAAAACACCGCAGTCTCGGCGTACAGCATGGTGCTCTTCAATCTGTGAGCCATAGTTCAACGGCATATCCCAGCCGTGAAAGTCGACCATTTTGGCACCGGCTTTTACGTGTGCATCGTACAGTGGCGTTTTGCTACCCATAACGCGTTCCTTATCTGTTCACTTTATGTGCGTGTTTATGGGCGCAAATTATAGGCGTGATTCACTTAAACTTAAAATCAATAATGCTTATAATGGTATTAATTTTTTAAATATTGAATACTGAGTTTATAAAGTGAGCCAATGAAACATTTATCCTTAGAGGCCCTGCGTAGTTTCAGTGCTGTTATAGAGCTAGGCAGCATGACTCTTGCCGGCGAGCGCATGGGTCGTTCCCAGCCTGCTATCAGTCTGCAATTGAAAAAGCTCGAACAGCAACTCGGCGTCGAGCTTTTAACCCGAGAAGGCAATGGCTTTGCTCTAACCCCCGACGGCGATGTGCTATTTGATTACGCACAGAGAATGTTGGCGTTGAATGATCAAGCCTGGGCACAGTTCGAACCTCAACAAGTCAGTGGGAAAGTTCGGTTGGGTATTACCAGCGAGTTCGCCTCAAGCCTGTTACCCAAAGTTCTGGGCCAGTTTGCCCAGGTGTACCCGCAGGTCACATTGCAAGTAACCTCTGCGCTAAGTAAAGACTTACTGTCAGGGCTGGGGCAACAGTTCGATATTATTCTGGCACTGCGCGAGCAAACCAATAAAAGCGACGTGTTAATTCAGCGCGAAGAGTTAGTTTGGGTAGGGTCTTCGGCGTTAATAGAGCAAACCAGTCTACCGTTGGTTGTCGCACCGGAAGGCTGTATTTACCGGCGTCGTGCCGAGCAAAGTTTACAGCGCATACGCCAGCCTTATCGAATTACCTACACCAACACAGACTTTTCCGGGCTGACAGCGGCGTTAAACAGCGGGCTTGGCTTAACTGTGCTGGCGAAAAGCACGGTGCCTGACAATGTATCTATTATTGACACACTCGCTAACGGGCAAAGTTTACCAACGCCGGGCTCTGTTAATGTCATTATGCGGCTGGCAGGTGGTGCTTCCAGTGCCGCTTCGCAACTGGCAGATTACTTAAAAGCGAGAATTTAGCCGCGCTCAACAACCACGTCTACAGGTTCTTTTAAGTAGGCGTTGCCATGGCGGCGGAGGCTGGCTTTTAATTCTTCCTCGGAATTAAGGCCGGTGTCAGTGTGCCCGTCCTGGTAATGCACAGCAAAGGGCTGGTTGAATGGCCTTGACCGCACAACGTCATACAACTCTTTTAGTGTGTAGCAGGTGGTTGCCTGGGTGGTATTCACTTGGTTACTGGACATAACTCACCTCGTTCATCGAGTCGGTACAGGTTTATCCAGTCGTGCTGGAACAGTTGATTAAAGTCACTAGCGCCTGCCAGTGCTTTTTGAATGATGTCTTCGGTAGCTTCAACAATAACTTGCAAGCGCATAGGTCGGTGCACAAAGTCTTTTCCGTCGTGCACCGATTGCCAGGCTATGCCTTGCCGCAAGTCGCCGCCGTTACCCTCAAACACGCCAATGTCGTTAGCCACACGGTTATGCAGTAGCTTGTTGCCGCTGCCTAACTGTTTCGGGTCAGTGACAGAGCAGTAGTACTGCCAGTTTATCCAGTTAGCGACCAGGCCCGGTGCGCTAAATAATTGACTCAACAAAGCACCGTTCAGGTCATTGTTGCTGTAGTAATCATGCAAAAAGTTGCTGCCTGAGGTGTCGGCGGATGCTAAACGTTCAGAGCGCCCGAAGAATAATATATTGTTGTCAGCAAGCCCCCACTCCGGACGTAGTTCAGCCCAGTGACTGGAGCGCTTTTTACGGGCTTTAAACGGTTCGCTGCTGTTATTTGCAAGTGACTCACTGGCGGCATTAAAGGTTCGTTTTACCTCTCCCGGCACGGCATCGGAAAGCCAGACAATGCGGTCTGTTACCGTTTCATGCAGGGCTGAATAGAACCTCGTTTTCGCTGGAATATCGAAGCCTCGCTCACGTAAATGCTCGCGAATAGTGGTGTCATTGAGCAAACCTGTTAACACACGAGCACTCAAAGCGCCTGTCTGGCCACCGCACGCACCACAGTTAAGACCGGCACGCTGCGCGTTATTGCTGTGGTGCGAACCGTGCCCAACCAATACGACATGCTGACCAAATGCCTGAAATTGCATACCGGCTAAGGCTTGTTCACAAATAGCAACTAATGCGTCGGTCGACACCTCTCCATCGTCGTTACACACCGTCGCTTTGGCATATGCATCGGCGGTTGCTATCTTGCCGGGCACACCCGTCAATAAAGACTTGAGTTTACTTAAACCCAGGGCTTCAACCCCACTAAACATAGACACCGGTGTGTTAAATAAATTTGCCAGCAGCGACGTCACGCTTTGCTTTTGTTCCGGTGCTTGTATGTAATAAGACGGCTGCAGCAATCCCGGTACATGCGGGGTGCTGCCACTTCTGGTTTTTAACGCCAGTGGCACACCGAAAAATCCGGCAAAACCTTTGGTCTGAGTGTTTATGCTAAGCGCCTGCCCCGCTTTTTCCAGCGCTCGGCGGTAACGCTCTGAGCGCACATCAATACAAAAGACCGCCTGAATTTCAGGTGCTTTTGACGGCTTAGCATCCTCTGCGCTGGTAAATTTGAGACGAGTCACCTGCGAGCGTTCGTATGCGCCCTGCCACTTCCAAAGGAGTTCGTTGTATTGTTGAGCGTATCCCACCCAGCCTAAGCAATGCTCAAGCTGTTCGTTGAAGCTGCTTTTTAACTGCTCATGCACGGATGTATTCGTACGCTCAGCCAAGTGCCACAGCAGATACTCCCAGGCTAAACGAATACACAGCAGATCAAACACCCACTGGCTGTCCTGACGAGCGTCCTGATAGGAAAGTGCAGCCGCCCAACCCCACAAGTCACTGATAAGCGCCTGGCAATAACACTGCAACGCATAATCGGATGCGTCAGTCAGAAAACTCGCCTGACATACTTTAATTAGCTCGTGAGGGTCATCGGGAAGTTCCGCAAACAGCTCGTTAAGGTCAGCCTCGTCCATCAGCGTTTCGATACCACGGTCAGCACGCGAAATGGCCAGCCAGTGACTGTATAAAGAGCTGTCGCTGCCCTCTTCCTGAAAGCGCTTGGGGAACTGCATAAACAAGCCACAAGTCTGGCTAATTTGCAGAACAACCTCTTCGTTCCAGCGCATTTTACGGCTGCGCTGTTGATATTTATCGACTAGACGACTGAGGTTCTGCCACTGCGGGATGGGCGTGATAATACTAACGCGCTGTTGCAGTTGCTCGACCATTTTGTCGGTCACGTGCTGTTTGTCTATGTCATTCTGTTGCCACTTTTGCCAATAAAATTCAGGGCTCATCAGTAAGCGGCTGCCGGCGCTGTATCGCCAGTGCGCAGCAACGTCCTCTACCGGTTTATTGCGGTACTGCCAGAATGGGTTCACGGCTATCCATTGAGATAGCGGCCACTGAGGAGCAACAGACTGGCTCACTTGCTCAGCTCTGGACACAAAACGGCTGACTGAAATCATGATAGCCCCTCTTTTTTACTGCGGCGCTGATAATACTCAATGGGGTGACTTGGCCATAGCCACAGCACAAAGCGAGTAAGCCACTCGTCCAAGTACAAACCAGCGTTCAGGGTAATAAACCAACGTTGACTTAAGCTGTGCGACGGCGTGTGGTGCACCAGCCAATAGGTAAAAGCAAATGCGTTGAAAAGTAGCGCAATAAAAGGCTCCAGCCAGACGCTAGTAAGCTGTTGAGGCTCTATTATTTGTTGCGCCAGCGCGCCAAGAACAAGATATGTCGCGATAGTAAGCACTGACACTCCGAGTCGCAGTAGCGGTTGATAAAGGTTCATCCATATTGTGGTAAGCGCCATGGCGAGTAATGCTGACGGCAGCCATTTTGGATCGTTAAGCCACCACCAACACGCCGCTGCGACTATGACCTGAAACGCGATAAAGATGATACCGACACGCCATAATGAGCGAGCTTGTGGCTGTTTTATTATGGCCACTTCGCTGACAGACAGAAATGCGTGCGCTTTGTAGACCGAGTGTGCGATTAAATGCAGTAATGCTAAGTCATAATAGCCCAGACCAATTTCCAGCAGCATGAGTCCCATTTGTGCGCAGGTAGACCAGGCTAAACGGACTTTGATGCTAATGCGTGTAGCCATAATAAGAGCCGCGAAACAGCAGGATGCGGCAGAAACTATGCAGAGTAACCAAACTGCGGGGGCGCTATTGCTCCAAATGGGGGTTGTTGTGAGTAGCAAAAAACCACCAAGGTTAATGATACCGGCGTGCAGTAACGCGGATACCGGTGTCGGCGCTTCTACCACTTGAATGAGCCAACCATGCAATGGCAGCTGGGCGCATTTTATAAGTGCTGCCATGACCAGACAAAGCCCCGCAATGTGTTGAATCAGCTCGGGCGCTGCGTTGGTTGCGGTGACGCTTTGTAAAATGGTGTCGAGTTGCAAACTGCCGGTGTGCAGGTACATAAGTAACAACCCGGTGCCGAGAAAGGACTCCGAACAGCGAGCCAAAATGAATTTTTTATGCGCGGCAAGCACAGCGCGGTCACGTTCTGGATAGAACATCAGCAGGCTGTGCAATTGGAGACTGATTGCCATCCAGGCGGCGAAGAAGACGATGATGTTATTGCTAACAATAAGGATAAGAACAGCAGACAAGCAGCCAATAAGTTTGGTGATAAAAGCACGCCGGCGCGGATCGAGTCTGAAGTTGGTTCTGGCATAGTTGGTGACCACTAGGGCTAACACACCAACCAGTACAAGTAGCACCGGGCGTATGCCTGAAACTGTGAGCCATTCTGTCAATAACACGTCGTTGGTACCTCGTTTGGAGGGTTTTATGTTGTAACGAATTATCGACGGTTTATTGATGTTAAGTAAAATAGATATATATTATTATTTCGTTCTGTTTTTATGAATGATGGTTTGCGATATGAACTACAAACATTTGTTTTATTTTTGGCACGTGGCGGAAAGCGGTCACTTGACGCAAACGGCGCAAAAGCTGCATGTGTCGCAGTCGGCGTTATCGGCGCAAATTAAGCAGTTAGAAGAGTGGTTTGGTACCCCCTTGTTTGAGCGTCAGGGCCGCCAGCTAGTGCTGACTGAGGCCGGTTATATTGCACGCCAATACGCCAGTCGGATTTTTCACGAAGGCGAAAGTCTGATAAAGCAGTTGAAGCATGGTCAGACCGGTGATGATGTGGTCATTCGTATTGGTCATGCATCGACGATGTCGCGCAACTTCGTTGAAGCCTTTATTAATGATTTAGTGCATCAGCAGAAGGTAAATTACCGATTGCACTCGATGACACCCGACCAGTTGTTTAATGAATTGGCGAATCATCAAATCGATATTGCGTTAGCAAATACGAACGTGCGGGGCAGTGACAAACAACTTTGGCAAAGTCGGTTATTAGCCCGGCAGCCGGTGTCGGTTATTGGTCCTGTCGGCCGGGATATTGAACGGCTAACGTCAGAGGCTTTGGTGGGGCAAAATTGGGTGCTTCCTCCTGAAAATATGCCACTTCGCTCAGCATTTGACATGCTCAGTGCGGAGTACAATTGGCAGCCTCGAGTGCTTGCGGAAGCTGATGATATGGCGATGCTGCGTCTGCTTGCCCGTGACACCGGCGCCTTGGCGGTCATTCCAGACGTTGTTGTACGCGACGAGCTGACTGGCGGTCAGCTGAAGCGCTACCTGACGTTACCTAACGTCTTCGAGCACTTCTACGCTATTACCCTCAAACGCCCCTTCGAACACCCCATGGTCGCTCAACTGCTGCAGCGATTTGGGTGATTCGAAGGGCACTCCTTACCCAAAGTGTTTGCGGGCGTTGCGGAACATGCGCATCCATGGGCTGTCTTCGCCCCACTCGTCGGGGTGCCAGCTGTTGGCGACGGTGCGGAAGACTCGTTCAGGGTGCGGCATCATGGCGGTAACGCGACCGTCTTCGCTGGTGACTGCGGTGATACCTTGTGGTGACCCATTCGGGTTTGCCGGATATTGCTCGGCAACTTCGCCCCAGTTGTCGATGTAACGCAGTGCAACCTGAGCGTTTTGCTCTAACTGGCTTTGTTGCTGTGCATTAGCAAACTCGGCGCGCCCTTCACCGTGTGACACGGCAATTGGCATACGAGAACCGGCCATGTCACCAAGGAACACCGACGCAGATTTTTGTACTTCCACCAAGCTGAAGCGCGCTTCAAAACGTTCGCTGCGATTGGTGACAAAGCGTGGCCAGTGGTCGGTACCCGGAATGAGTGACTTTAACGTCGACAACATTTGGCAGCCGTTACATACGCCCAGCGCTAGCGTGTCGTTACGCCCAAAGAAGGCTTCAAACTGTTCGCGAGCACGGTCATTAAACAGAATAGACTTCGCCCAACCCTCACCGGCGCCTAACACGTCACCGTATGAGAAGCCGCCGCAAGCTGCCAGTGCCTGCATGTCTTCTAACGACACACGACCAGCCAAAATGTCACTCATGTGAACATCAACGGCTTCGAAGCCGGCCCGGTCAAACGCAGCGGCCATTTCATAATGCGAGTTCACACCCTGCTCTCGCAGAATCGCAACTTTAGGCGCTACACCTTTGGCAATATAAGGCGCCGCAATGTCTTCAGAAGGATCAAAGGTTACATCAGCCTGTAACCCGGGGTTATCAGCACGCTGTTTCAGACGGAACTCTTCATCGGCACACACAGGGTTGTCACGCAGACGCTGCATTTGATGCGTAGTCTCAGCCCACACCGTGCGCCAGTGCGTGCGACTTTGTGCCAGTACTTTCTGACCGTCGCGGGTAAAGACAATAGCGTCTTCATTGGTTGGCTCACCAATGCGTTTTACACAGTCGCCTAAACCGGCTGCTGTATAGGCATCCATAACGTTCTGATACTGCTCGTCGCTCACTTGAATAACCGCGCCCAGCTCTTCGTTAAAGAGTGCTGCCAGGTTATCCGTACTTGAATCATCAGAGCTCAGCTCGTCGAGAGTGACATTCACACCACAATTACCGGCAAATGCCATTTCAGCCACAGTGCCAAACAAACCGCCGTCGGAACGGTCGTGGTAAGCCAATAACCGTCCTTCGGTCACCAACTGCTGCGTGGTGTTGAAAAACGCTTTGAATAAATCAGTGTCGTCGAGATCTGGCGTCTCTTTACCCAGTTGCTGATAAACTTGCGCCAATGCCGAGCCGCCCAGACGGTTCTTGCCACGACCTAAATCAATTAGCACCAGATGCGACTGACCTTTGTCGGTGCGCAACTGCGGCGTTAATGTTGCGCGAATATCATTGACGCGGCCAAAGGCTGTAATAATTAAGCTTAACGGTGCGGTAACGGCTTTGTCTTCGCCGTTTTCCTGCCACTGGGTTTTCATCGACATTGAGTCTTTACCCACCGGAATGGTAATGCCCAGTTCAGGACACAACTCTTCACCCACCGCTTTTACAGCTTCGTATAACCCGGCGTCTTCACCTGGGTGACCCGCTGCTGACATCCAGTTCGCCGACAACTTAATGCGTTTCAAGTCGCCGATGTCAGCCGCAGCAATGTTGGTTAATGATTCAGCCACCGCCATACGTGCTGAAGCGCCGAAGTTCAATAAGGCCAGCGGTGTGCGTTCGCCCATGGCCATGGCTTCACCGTGGTAGCTGTCATAACTGGCTGCGGTTACCGCAACGTCCGCTACCGGAATTTGCCACGGGCCTACCATTTGGTCACGAGCGACCAAGCCAGTAACACTGCGGTCACCAATGGTAATTAAGAAGGTTTTCTCAGCAATAGTCGGTAATCGCAGCAGGCGGTCTGCAGCGTCATTAATATCGACACCTTCCAAATGTAAATCGACACCGTTAGCTTGTTTAGTCTCGACGTCGCGATGCATTTTCGGCGGCTTGCCGAGTAGAATATCCAGCGACAGGTCGATAGGTTGATTTGAGAACTTAGCGTCATTGAGCAGCACAGTGAGCTCTTCGGTGGCTTCGCCTATAACCGCATATTCAGCGCGTTCACGTTCACAAATGGCTTCAAAACGCGCAAGGTTTTCCGGCGCAATGGCAATAACGTAACGCTCTTGTGACTCGTTACACCAAATTTCCAGTGGCGTCATACCCGGCTCGTCGTTCGGAATATCACGCAGCTCAAACTTACCGCCACGACCGCCGTCGCTGACCAGCTCAGGCATAGCGTTCGACAAACCACCAGCGCCCACATCATGAATAAACGCGATAGGGTTTTCTGCGCCTAGCTGCCAGCATCGGTCAATAACCTCCTGGCAACGGCGTTCCATTTCCGGATTTTCACGCTGAACGGAAGCAAAGTCTAAGTCTTCGGTCGACTCACCTGATGCCATTGAAGAAGCTGCGCCACCGCCCAAGCCAATGTTCATTGCCGGGCCGCCTAGCACGACTAACTTAGCACCTACCGGAATGTCGCCTTTTTGGACGTGCGCTTCACGGATGTTACCCATACCACCGGCTATCATGATGGGCTTGTGGTAACCGCGCATTTCCCGGCCATTATGGCTGTCGACGGTTTGTTCGTAGGTACGGAAATAACCTGTCAGAGCCGGACGACCAAATTCATTGTTAAACGCAGCCCCGCCCAGCGGGCCTTCCAGCATGATATCTAACGCAGAGACAATACGCGCCGGCTTACCGTAGTTTTCTTCCCACGGCTGTTTAAAGCCAGGAATGTTCAGGTTAGAAACACTAAAACCAACAAGCCCTGCTTTAGGTTTCGAGCCTACGCCGGTAGCGCCCTCGTCACGAATTTCACCACCAGAGCCTGTTGCGGCACCCGGGTAAGGAGAAATAGCTGTTGGGTGGTTGTGCGTTTCCACTTTCATGAGAATGTGCACCGGTTCGTGGCTGTAGCCATAACTCATGCTATCCGGCTGCGGATAAAAACGACCGGCTTCGTGACCTTCCATAACCGCAGCATTGTCTTTGTATGCTGAGAGTACGTAGTCCGGTGTCGTTTCGAAGGTGTTTTTAATCATTTTGAACAGCGATTTCGGCTGTTCTTTACCGTCGATAGTCCAGTCGGCATTGAAAATTTTGTGACGGCAATGCTCTGAGTTTGCCTGAGCAAACATATAAAGCTCGATGTCGTTTGGGTTACGCTCAAGCTTTTCAAAATTCTCGACAAGGTAATCAATTTCGTCGTCGGCTAATGCCAGGCCTAAGTTGATGTTGGCTTGCGCTAAGGCTTCGCGACCGCCCGCTAAAATATCCACTGATGACAGCGGTTGCGGTTCTTGCGTGCGGAATAACTGGGATGCGTCATCCATGTCGTACAGCACGCTTTCAGTCATGCGGTCGTGTAACAATGCCGCGGCTTGTTTCAGCTGCGTCGCAGACAGATCGCCTTTTAGATAGTACGCTGTGCCGCGTTCGACTCTGTGGATGCTTTTTAAACCGCAGTTGTGAGCAATGTCGGTGGCTTTGGAAGCCCAGGGGGAGATAGTGCCTATACGCGGAGTAACCAGAATGAGCGCGCCTTCTGGCTCATGCGCCGGTAGTTCCGGACCGTATTTAAGCAGTTGCACCAGGACCGAGCGATGCTCTTCGGTTAGGTCGTTGTGCAAATCAACGAAGTGTTGATACTCGGCGTAGAGCTCTTCAACCGGTAAACCGGCCTGTTTCAGTTGCTCGAGTTGCTTCGTTGTTTTAAAGGCTGATAAGGCTGGTGCACCGCGGTAGATTTCCACAAGCAAGGTCTCCAAAGCTGGGCGATTTTTGCTGGCGGATTATACAGTAAAATACCGGGGGTTGCACCTCGTTACTCGACCTTAGGTCGGCCTTCTTTTTGAACAATACGGAACCATTTTTCACGACGTTCAATGATGCGCTGGCGACGCTTGCGGATAACGGCGCGACGGCGGGAGTTGTTTTCTCGTCTGAGGCGGTTGGCTCGCATAGACTTAGGCCTTTATTGCGTTGAAAGACCTTTTCAGCTTACCTTGCCGCCCCAGTTTTTTGCAATAATTTTATGCAGACGGTTTCTTAATAACTAAGGTACCCGCCATAATGTCATGTAAACCTTGCTTTTTATCGGTGAAAGCTATCATGATGAAACCAATCATCAGAATAAGCGCTGACACAATTTTCCCCCAATAACGACCATTGGCGCGGCCGAAGCCAATTTGCTGGCCATTCAGGTCGGTGACTTGTAAGCCCAGAATTTTCTTGCCTGGTGTTGCCATCCAACCGGAGATTTCGAAAATAGTGAAGTACAGCCATTGGCCAATAATGCCGATAGCGTAACCGATGCCGCCAGCGATCATTTCAATATCGCCCATGGGTGAGCCAGCTGCGCCCATAAAGATACCCACGAAAATACCAATAATAACGCCAATAATGGTTAAACCTAGCTGTGTGATAATCGTGTCTATAATAGCTGCCGCTAAGCGCAGCCAGAAACCACCGTGATTAAATTCCATTTGTTGCTCCATATTGTTAATTTTGCGTTAAGATGCCTTGAATTGACGTTCAAGTCAATACGCTTGCGTCGTATAGGCTAATATGGAAAGATCCGCCGCCAACAAAGGAAAGGATGTGTTATGAACGAGCTCGACAGTGATGTTTGGTACGTTATTCGGACGAAACCTAAACAGGAAGAACGCGCTGCATTAAATCTTGAAAACCAGGGTTTTGAAGTATTTGCGCCTAAGTTAACGGTGAAAAAAATTCGCCGCGGCGTTCGCACGTCGGTTGTTGAGCCTATGTTCCCGAATTATTTATTTGTGAAGCTAGACGATATTATCGAGCAGTTTTACAAAATACGCAGTACCTATGGTGTGGCTGGCGTCTTGAGGTTTGGTAACAATATTCCCAAAATTCCACAGCAGTGGGTCGATGAAATGAAAGGCGTTGACGAACTGACCGATGAACAAGCCCCGAAAGTGGGTGACAGCGTCGAAATTCAGCAAGGGCCGTTCCGTGGCTTCCTTGCCAAAATTGTTCAGCTTGACGGCGAGTCACGATGCTTCGTCATGCTCGAGTGGATGCAAAAAGAAGTTAAAGCCAACTTCAGTTACAAAGAGCTTCAGTTTAAGTAACGCTTTTGCGTCGCACCAACCAAGCTATTGGAGCCAATAACAGTAACCAGGCGGCATTACCGCCGCTACTTCCTGACGAAGCTTCTGTAACGGTGAAGCTGGTTGTTGCGGTTTCGCTGTTCCCTTCGGTGTCGCTTGCGGTCAGTCGGTATTCATAATCGCCGGTTGACAGACTACCTAATGACGCGGAGACAGTATCACCTTCATAATTGACGTTAGAAACACTGCTTTCACTACCGTCACTGTTTAGCCTAACGACCTCAATGCTGGATGCATCTAAGTTTCCGTCAGCATCAGTCACAGTTGCAGTTAGCGACACAGTCTGTCCAGCGATAGTATTGCTTGCGCGGAAGCTTCGTATAGTGGGCGCTATGGCTCTTGGTTCCACTGTCAAAGACACATTAATGCTGCCACTCCCGTCGCTAAAGTTCACTTGTAGTGGTACGGACAACGCCTGGTCGACGGCCGGTGTTTCACCAGTTAATTGAATACGACGCTCGCCTTCAACGGCCGGATCAATTTCTGCTGCGGTAAAGTTTTGAATAACGCCGTCGGTGTCGTCCACCGTAATAGCAACGTCCTCAGGTACATTATAAACGCTAATCGCAGAGTCCAGCGTCATGACCTCTCCAACACGCTCACCCTGACTAATAAATGCTTGTGCGGCGCCACCTGTCATGCTTTCAGGATCAATCCATAAACCGCTGGACACGGAGAAGTCCGGCGCCTCAGTATTCACTACTTTTAACGGCAGATGATATGGGTTGTGAACATTGTCTTTGTCCAGGCCGGCACTAATATCAGCCAGTGACTCTTTAAGGGTTACTGTCATTGTTCGAGTAGTGCCTGAGCCGGTTACTTCCCAGCTGAACCATTCAGCCGCATTGTCGATGCCTATTTGCTGACTGACGTCGGTGCCGCTGGCTGTTATCGGCAGAGCCAACTGAAGAGAGGCGTTGGTAGTGGTTTCATCAGACAACTCGATAGTAACCTGCGCCTGATCACCGGCTTCAACCAGACTGAGAACATTATTATTCAATAAGAGATAATTAGCCGCTGCGTCGGTGTAGTCACCACTAAAGCTGGCATTGCTGACAAAGCGCCAGCGGGCTGTGTCAGGATTGATTTGCTCGACGGCAATAACGCACAAGTTGTCAAAACCACCACCGGCTGGGGTCACAGCCCCATTGGTGTTAATTGCCTGATTAGACGCCGTATCAAGAAGTTGTTGCCGAGATAACCCAGCGATATCTCCGCACGCATTGGCATAAATTGCATAGTTGTCCGCACCCTCAACTCTTGGCCACGTCAGCGTAACTTCATCGTTCCCTGAACGAGTAGCTTGCATACCCGCTAAATTCGTTCTTGAGCTGTTATTCGACCAAATAACACTGCTACGTTGGGCAGCCAGGCTGGCATTCGCAGCATCTGTTTCGACCTCTGCTTTGCCCAGTGGCAGGCCGACTTTGGAATCAACTAAGTTCGGGTTTGAAAACGCAGGCTCACTATAACAATCGCCTGAAACAGAGTTCTTTCGGCAAATGCTTTCGTAAGCCATTGTAGTGAAGAAACCTTCATCAGTATTAATATAACCGTAAGGTATATGGAAATCTTCTGCGGGCACATCAGACTTGGTTTCAGGGTCAGCTAGCGTGAACCTGTCATGTCGCAAACCAAAATTGTGCCCAACTTCATGTGCAACAGTTCCGCTCCCCATGCACTCTATAGCGGTATAACCGGCGTTTGAGCCACCACTGACATAATTCACTTTATTGTCACTGGTATTAAACTCGGAGGCTCTAAACGCAATGCCACAAAGGTCGGGGTTTTCAGCACCGACAAAATGCACCACATCGGCTTTGTAGCGATCAACCAGTCGTATCACGCGCTGATTATTAATCAGCTCATCCAGTATTGTTTCTGGGTTTTCATTAGGAAAGCTTGTTGTACTGTCAGGTCTGAAAGGTTCCAAGCCTGCTATCGTCATGGTGACAGGTAGATTTGAGCGCTCGAAGATACTATTACTAAATTCAACTGCACTTTGAATGGATAAGTCTAGGTCATACTCATTTTCTTCGGCGTACCCTAGCAGCCGGTCATCATAGATAAACAAAACATCGAGTGAGTTATCAAATAACTGAACCTCATCCGCTGGAGCGGCCGATTTTTTGGTGGAGTAAGACTTCTGAGGCAGGGCTTGTGCCTTCACGCTCATTGGAGTCTTTCTCTCAATTCGAGGTTGCTTAGGCTCTGCCGGCGATAAGCTGGTGGTTTCTACTACCGTTTTACCCTTTACCGTGCGAATAATCACGGAGCCCGCCTTTGGGTGAGTGATTGAAATAAGCTGGTTCTCACCTCGTTTGTGCATAAAGCCAAGGTGTTGCGTGTCGCCGCTGCTGGTTTCAAAGGTCAGACGATAGCTATTTTGTGAAGAAAGTCGTTCCGCAAGCGTCGCTTCAATAGACTCGCCGTTGACATCCAACTGGATAGTATCCCCCAAGCTTTGAGCCCAGGTAAATATTGGTGTTAGAGCGACGATTACCGCAGCAGCTATTTTTTTCATTAAAGTCGGCCTTGTTCGTCTAAATACTTAAGGGTGTCGTAAAACCGGCGAATGTTACCAACGTAAGTGACAGGCTCGTCGCCTCGCGCGAAACCAAACCGTGTTTGTCGATAAAATTGCTTCTGACGCAATAAAGGCAAACGCTTTTTCACGTCGACCCAGCGGTCTGGATTGCCGCCCTGCTTTTCGGTCAGAATGCGTGCATCTTCCAAATGCCCGAAGCCAATATTATACGCGGCTAATGCAAACCAGGTACGGTCTGGCTGAGGAATTCTATCAGGCACCCGCTCTAACATACGCTCTAAATAACGTGCTCCACCGCGAATACTCTGCTCCGCATTCAAGCGACTTTTCACGCCCATCGCTTTTGCTGTCGGTAGTGTTAGCATCATCATGCCACGCACGCCGGTTGGTGACACCGCCCGCGGATTCCACAAAGACTCTTGATAAGAAATAGCAGCCAGTAAGCGCCAGTCCAGAGTGCCTGAGTGCTCTCTAAATAAACTTTTGTATTTCGGCAGTATGGTATCTACTGCCTCTATAAATAGGCTAGTCGTTACATAGTTAAACTGTTTTACGTGCCCAAAATGCTGCTCTTTAATGTGTGCCAACCGGCCACTACTGCGAATTTCCCCAAAGTATTCAATAACGGCTGCATACAGAGAGTCATCATTGCTTTGTGGTAACGCCCAGCCAATGTCCTGGTCGTGTTTAACCGTAAATGCCACGCTCAAATCCGGATGAAAGCGCCGCTGAATATCTAGCGCCGTGCTGTCCGTAATGGTGTAATCAATTTCTTCATTGATAACCATACGTAATAATTCAACGGCATCATGGTCTGACGTTGCACGCCACTTTAGCGTGGGAATGCTGTCCCCTAAGCTTTTCAAAAACTCATGGTGCGAACTGCCTTCTACCACCACAATTTCACCGTCTGTAATTTGTTGTAAGTCTCGCGGACGCTGACGAGATCCCTGTTTGAACACTACTTTTTGGCTAATAACGTCGTAAGGGGGACTAAAACGAAACAACTGTGCCCGCGTCGACGTTCTATCGATACCCGCAGCTACAATATCGACTTCCCCGCGTCGCAACATAGTAAATAAGTCATTTATGTCGAACCGCGGCACCATTTCCAGTTCGACGCCTAAACGATCAGCAAAGCGTTTCGCTAAATCATACTCAAAGCCCTGCTCCCGATCATGGTCGAAATAATAACTGGTTGGATTCATCAAGGTTCCAACTCGAAGCACCTGACGTTCCTGCACAACCGTCATGGCATCCGGTCGGGTTTGGGGGGTACAGGCCGTCAATGTTGTGACGGCCAGAAACAAGGTTACTAAAAAATAAACTGCAGACTTCGGCATATTAGAGTGATTCCAGCGCCCAATTCACGTAAAGCTCCGTACCTGTTTTCAGCGCGTCTTCGTCCGCATAAAAGTAAGGCGAATGGTTGCTGGGCTCTTTGCTCATGTCTCGCTCAGGTGGTGTTACTCCCAAGAAGACAAACATCCCGGGCACTTCCAGTGCGTAGTAAGAGAAGTCTTCTGCGCCTGTCACTAAAGGCACTTCTTTGACTTTGTCTGCGCCAGCTACAGCTTTCGTTACCGGAAGCATCTGCTCTACGAGGTCGTCATCATTACTCGTTACCGGATAGCCTAGGTCAACATGTACATGGGCTTCAGCGCCATTAGCCTCCGCTGTTTTCTCAGCAGTGTGCTTTAACTTCGCGTGAATATCACTGCGAATGTCCATGTCGAAGTTACGGATAGTACCAATAAGCGTCACATCGTCGGGAATAATGTTGTTACGAACGCCGCCTTCGACAATACCAAACGACAGCACCGCAGGCGCTTTGGTAATGTTCGTTTGGCGACTAATAATGGTCTGTGCGTTATTGATGATTTGCGCAGAAGTTACGATTGGATCAACACCGCCCCATGGAGTTGAGCCATGAGTTTGTTTACCTTTCACCGTAATTTCAAATTTATCAGACGAAGCCATTAATGGCCCCTTACGATAACCCACATGACTGGTCGGAAAGCCAGCCCAAACGTGAATTCCGAACACTTTCTCCGGTTTGTTTTCAGCAATAAGGTCGCCAAACAAACCTTCTTTTAGCATCAGTTCTGCTCCGCCTTCTTCACCTTCTGGTGCGCCTTCTTCTGCTGGTTGGAAGATAAACATAACGTTACCTTCCAACTGGTCTTTCATTTCTGCCAGTTTGGTCGCTGCGCCCATAAGCATGGCAACGTGAGTATCATGGCCACAGGCATGCATAACGCCAACCTCTTTGCCCCGGTATTCAGAGGTAACTGTCGACTTGAACGGCACATCGGTTTTTTCTGTTACCGGCAAAGCGTCCATGTCGGCACGAAGTGCGACAGTGGGTCCTGATTTACCACCTTTTAACAGTCCCACGACACCGGTATGAGCAACGCCTGTCGCCACTTCCATCCCCAATGACCGTAAGTGTTTTTCCACCATTTTGGCAGTTTCAAACTCCCGGTTACTCAATTCAGGGTTCGCATGGATATGACGGCGCCATTCAATGACTTGCTGCTCTAAGTCATTGCTGACAGTCACTGGCGACTGCTGCGCCATAGCCTGACTGGGGAGGCCAAAGGCTCCCAAAGTGGCGCTACTGGCCAACAGTACACTGATAGCAAGCTTTTTCATAAATGCTCTCCTGTGCTCCCAAATTGAACTCGTCAAACCGGGAGGAATTGTTGTTCTGGTACTGGCTAATATCCTGCGCTAAAATCGCCGCCATGACAACCGATGAAATTTATATGCAGCGAGCATTAGAGCTTGCCGAAAAAGCGCAACAAGCGGACGAAGTACCGGTTGGTGCGGTGCTGGTGCTAAACGACGAGATTATTGGCGAGGGCTATAATCAGGTTATTAGCCTATCTGATCCGTCCGCCCATGCAGAAGCACAAGCCATTCGTGCCGCTGGGCAGTCTATTGAAAACTATCGGCTAGTCGACTCCACTCTGTACGTCACCTTAGAACCCTGTGCCATGTGTGCCGGGCTCATTACTCATGCTCGGGTTAAGCGCTTAGTGTTTGGCGCCAGCGACCCACGAACGGGTGCGACTGGCACCGCCATTGAAGTGCTGAACCATGCGTCGATGAACCACAAAGTTGAGATTGAAAGCGGCGTATTAGCGGACGAATGTGGCGACATTTTGCGGCGTTTTTTCCGGGCGCGTCGTAAGTCGTCGACCAAGCCGGCCAGTTCTTAGCCAACTCACACTAAATAAAACCCGGACTACATCAGTAGCCCGGTTGCCGCATAAGCCAGAGTCGCGCCAACACCTGCAATTAAAGCGTACGGCAATTGTGTTCTGACGTGATCGATATGCTCAACGCCTGAGGCCATAGAGGCAATAATGGTGGTATCCGATATCGGCGATGCATGGTCGCCGAAAATACCTCCCGAAATGGCAGCGGCAATAAACGGCGCGGGCGGCAAACCGAGTGTCATTGCCAAAGGAATGGCTAGCGGCAACATTATGGCAAAGGTGCCCCAGCTGGAGCCTATGGAAAAACCGGTAATTGCCGACAGTACAAAAATAAGCGGTAACAGCATCCATAGCGACACCGAGCCGTCCAGAACAGACGCCAGGAACTCACCTGTGCCCAAGTCTCGTGTCAGTCCGCCAAGCGCTATCGACAACCATAAAATGACAGCCAACGGCAAAATATTCCAGGCACCTTTTAGTATGTACTCGACGATATCTTTAATGTTGACCGACTGCGTCAGCAAGGTACCGATACTCGCAATGCCCAATGCTATGTATATGGCGATAAAGACACTCAGCGTGCCGTCACCTTCAACCAAGACTCCGTTCCCGGTGATAAGCAACATAACCGGTACCATAACGACCAGGGAAATAAGGCTGGTCAGCACCACTGCGGTACCTTTGCCGAAAGTCGCTGTTTCGTCAGGGCCATCCCCCCACGGGTTTTTAGAGACTTGATCGGGCACGGCATTTTTCTCAAACGCTTTCATAGGACCAATATTCCAGTCGAATAAGGCCACGAACAACGCTAGCAAAACGGCAAATATGGCGTAGAAATTAAAAGCAATAGATTGAATAAACACCATGAGTGGCTGATCAACGCCCTGCTTTGAAATAAGCGTTAAGTTAAATGCTCCCCAGGCGTTCAGCGGAATAAGAATACAAATTGCTGCGCAGGTCGAGTCGACGATGTAAGCGAGTTTTTCACGAGAAATGCCCAGTCGATCATAAATAGGCCGTGAGGTAGTGCCTGAAATCATGATAGTCACGTTGGACTCAATGAAGACAATGACACCGAGAAACCAAGTCATAAAACGCGCTCGGCGCTTGCTTTCTATCCACTGCTTACTCTCAAGTTTGAGAACAAACTGTTTAAACGTACCGCCCTTTTCTAATACACCAAATAATGCACCAATACCCAGCGTAAAAAACCAAACCAGCATGTTGCCCGGGTCAATAAGTGTTTCCCAGGTACTGTCGAGTGTGCCATAGGCAATATTTGCCGGAGCAGGCCAGAACAGTAGAACATTCGCCAGAATAATGCCGCCAATAAGGGCTAGCAACACTTTTCGGGTAACAATGGCAAAGACAATTGCCAGCAGGGAAGGTAAAAGGCTCGTCCAGCTCAGTTCCATGTGGGTACGTTAGTTTGTGTTTGATATAGGGAGGTTAAAATAATAAACCGCCGCGGGCAATACCAGCGGCGGTTTATTCGGAGGTGTTAAACCTGTTTAGAACTTGTATTCAACACCTAAACGGACAGACCATAGTGACGGTGCGCCCGCACGAGCTTGTACGTTACTCACATCACGGAATGAGTTGTACTGGTATTGACCAGCATCATTGATCTCAACGTCAGCAATAGTGACTGCTCGAGGGAAGCTTGCTTCATAAAGCACACCCCAGTCGTCGTTAATCATGTTGCCTAAGTTTTCAATCACGAAGAATGCTGAAGCTTTATGTCCTTCCATGAAGCCAGGCAGTTCTTGCTCTAAGCGCAAGTCAACTTTCGTCCACCATTTACTGTTGAACTCGTTGCGTGGTGCAATACCACCAGCGTACTTGTTCAAGCCAGACTCTTCTAAGAACTCAAAGAAGTCAGCAGTCGCAAACGGCGTACCGTCGTCTGAACCAACAGCGAAGTTCGGATCATCGATACCGGTAGGAACATACAGCAAGCTACGTCCTTGATATGCAATATCACCAAACGCACCGTCAGTCATCGTGTAAGAGAACGGACGACCTTTGTTGCGAGTTGCAAATAGCGTAACGGTTGTATCATAGCCATCAAAGAACTCTTTAGTGTAGTTAGCTTTGAACGTAAAGCGATGTGGAATTTCATAGTTTGACGTTGCCACACCTGGGTTTTGAGCATTTGCGGTTGCCAGGTTAGTGTAGTTTGAGAACGACACTGAGCTAGTCATTGGGTTAACGTCTTCTGCTTTATTGTAAGCGTAACCTAATGTCCAATCTAACCCGAAATCATGCGACTTGTTTAACGCTAAAGATAACGTAGTTTGAGAGCCTGAGTCACCATCCACATTTGTCAGCATAAAGTCGTCGCCTTGATCACGACCGTCAGTTGACATTTCATTGAAAATTGGACGGCCATCCGGCGCTGTATCAACTTGCTCAAGACCTAAGTTATAAATAACGGCTGCATCTTTCTTATCCGTATATAGGAAATCTGCCATCAAAATATAGTCATCAGGCAATGTGAAAGTTGCACCTAAAGCATATTTCCATTCTTTAGGTAGTTCGAAGTCAGGATCCATTGTATTAATCGGACCTTGGCCACCTGCATTAGCAACTTCATCAAACATTTCCTGAGGAATATCGTAAATTGGGTTTCCTTCACCAGTATGCGGCACATCGAACAATGACTGTCCTGAGAAGTCGCGGAATGCTTCGTATTGAGTCACACCGTTGTTCGAGTAGTTATTAGAAATCCAAACGTTCGGGTTACCACCTGAGTACAACCCAATACCACCACGTACTTCAATATCAGGATTCACGAACCAGTTAAAGCCAAAACGCGGCTGCAGTAAGTCCTGATCGCCCATGTTTTGCTGGTTTGAGAAACCATAAAGCTCTTCATTTAACGGGTTGTAAGTTGGGTAGTCATCACTTGTGTACCAGTCATAACGTAAACCGTAAGTGAACGTGATATCCATTGGCGCATAATAATACTCGTCCTGGATATAAGCGGTATTCACTGCATAAGCAAACTCAGCAGCAGCATCTTGTGGGTTGTTTGTACCTGCTGCACTTTCATAAATTGCTGCGTAAGGTGTTCCTGCCTCAAAGTCATCGATAGAACCAAAGCGATACTCACCTTCGGCTTCCTGCACGAACAAGTTGAAAACGTCGTACTCTTCACGCTCGATACCGGCAGAAATAACATGGTCACCTAGCAAGTACGTACCTTTCATTTTAAAGAAAGTGGTATCGTACTTCAGTTTGTTCGCGTGACGAGAGTCGTCAGCACCTAAGTAAACTGTTGCATCGTTCACACTAATTTGTACTTCACCAAAGTCGGTTCCGCCAAGAGGATTAACTCGTGCATCAAGCTCTGAGTAACCAACACGTACTTCACTTGAGAAGTTATCACTCCAGTCTGAATATAACTCACCGACATAGGAGGTAAACTTAGAACCACGCTCGTAGAAGTGATTAGAAAACTCAAGCTCATCTGAATCACCATCAGATTCAGCGATAGAGTAACCATCGTTATAGTTGTAAGTTAGTGAAGCACGGTGTGCGTCACTTATGTACCAATCTAACTTGGCCAGGAACTTTTCGTCTTCAACAGGCAGGCTAGACGGGAAGCCACCTGGATTATAGCCATAGATATCTTGAGCAATAGTCGCAATTCTCTCAACATCTGCAGTAGTAACTCCCGCCACCTCGGTAGCAGCGCCAGAGCCCTCTGCTCCGCGATCAAAAGTGTCTGAACCTTCGAGCTTTTCATAAGAGGTAAAGAAAAACAGTTTGTCTTCTAAAATTGCGCCACCAAGGTTGAAGCCATAACGCTTTTCACTGAAGTCACCAACGTTAATTTTGTCGCCTTCTAACTCGTCGCCCTGCAAAGAGTCATTCGTATAGTCATAGAACACACCGCCAAACATTTCGTTGTCACCAGACTTAGTTACAGCGTTAATGTTACAAGCAGTGAAACCGCCGTACTGAACATCGAATGGCGCAAATTCAACAGCGACTTGTTCAATCGCGTCATAAGAAAACGGCATACGTTCGGTCGGATAACCACTGCTGTTCAGACCGAAGTTATCATTCATGCGAACGCCATCAACAGTCAAACTGTTGAAGCGCGGATTAGCACCACCACACTGAATATCTCCAGCGTTGGTTTCATTAATATAGATACGTGGGTCAATGCGAACGACATCTTTTAAATCACGATTTGCTGAAGGTGCATTTTCTAAGTCTTGCAAGTTAAAGTTCGCTGCCGGACTGTTGCTACCGTATAGCGCGTTACTGGTCATAGAGCCTGTCACACTCAGGGTTTCCATGACTTCTTGTTCTAAACGCACATTCACATTCTGTGAGTCACCCAGGGTAAGGTAAACATCTTCAACAACTTGGTTTCTACCTTCAGGACCTTCTACAACAATAGTGTATGGACCGCCTACTGGCATACCACGTGATGAAAACGTTCCTTGTTCATTCGAGCGCAGCGTTTTCACACTGCCGGTACGTTCGTCACGAATTTGGACGGTAGCACCAGACACCATTTGCCCAGATTCCGTTGTGACCACACCACGGATGCTGGATGATGTTTCCTGAGCAATAGCAGCACCGCTAAGGCCCATAGCAATAGCAGCCGCAAGAGCTGTACGCTTGAAAGTAGAGTTAAACATAGTTTCGTTCTTCCCAGTTTTGTTTTGGTTTTTAGCACAAATAAGGGTATAGCTCATTTGTGACATTTGTGTGAAATTTATCCAAAAAAAAGCCCCGCAACGAGTTGCGAGGCTGTTTAATTTAGAAGGTGTAACGAACACCTAATTTGGCACTCCAGGAGGAGCTCATGTCGACAGTACTGTAGTTATTCGGATAGTAGCCTCTATAAACAGGGTCAATTTGATACTGACCTTCGTCATTAACGCCACCCAAGTCATACAAGTTAACCTGCGGATACTGAAGACGGCGCTCGATGCCCCAATCATCGTTCAGCAAGTTAGCAAAGTTGTCGATGGTTAAGTATAAGATTCCTTTGTGACCATCCATAAACCCTGGAATTTCTTGCTGAATGCTTAGATCCAAGTCGGTAACCCAAGGCTGGTTGTGAGTGTTTCTGTCAAGTATATAACCTTCACCGCCGTAAGAGATGCCCGCATTATCTAGCAGCATTTGCATTTCTTCCCAGCTAATTGAGTTTTCCCAGTCTACGTTAGGATCATCGGCACCTGACGGGATGTACGGCAGGTAAGCTGATTGACTGAAGAACTCTGGCGTATCCCCAAAGTCGCCATCTTGATACATGCCGATAGCATAGCTAAACGGACGACCTGAACGGCGTTCAAAGAACAGGTTAAAACGGGTTTCATAGTCCGCGAAGAACTCTTTCTTATAGCCCAAAGTAATTTTTAAGCTGTGTTCAGTTTCAAAGTTACCCGTTGCTGAAAATGCTTGGTTACGGTTTTTAGCAACATAGTGCTTATAGTTACTTGCTGCCTGTGAAGAAGAACCAGCGCCATTATCTTCAACATCTTGGTAAGTATAACTTGCTGTAAAGCTTACCCCGTTATTCCATTGTTTTGCTAAAGACTGCGAGAAAATGTAAGCGCGACCGTCTTCCGGTGCATTTCTTAACATGATATCTGAGTTTTGAGAGCGATCCCCCTCATAACGAGACTCATGAATAATACGTTCACCGTCAGCCATTACTTCGGCTTCTACTATCGCAGTATTATACCAAACAGGCTGGTCTTTCATGCGTTTGTACATCAATGACGTAGTCGCATTAAACATATCACCTAAGTAAGGAATATCCAGCTCGTAGTCTAGAGCCAGTTGAGCTCGCCAGTCATTCGGTAACTCGAAGTTTGGATCCGTATAGTTGGTACTACCGTCACCTTGCTGCATCGCGTCCTGAATTTCTTGTGGTACACCATCGAAACTTGTAACGGTGTTGTTCGAATAATAATCCACAACTGCGCTTCTCGGCGCTTGTACAAGTGTTACACCGTCTTTTGTGAATGGGTTGGTGTACCAAACGTTAGGAACACCGCCGTAGAAACGGCCAATACCGCCACGAACCACTAAACTGCTGTCGGTATAATACTTAAAGCTGATACGCGGAAGGAAGATATCCAAACCGTCCAAGTTTTCCTGGTTGGTCATGCCATCATACGCTTCCTGGAAGTTTTCGTTTAATGTTGGCTTGTCGTCAGAACTTAAACGCTCGTAACGCAAACCAGCATTAATCTCCAAGTTTGGCGTTGCATAGAACGTATCACCAACATATAGCGCTAACGTAGTTCTATCAACTTCATAGGCCGCGTCTTCCGGATTGTTGGTATAAGCATTCTGGTAGCTGAAGTCCCAGTTGCCATTATAGTTGCCAACAATACCGTTTTCGAAACCATAGAAGTTATCAAACTCCCACGACCCTAAAGCATTAGGAACAAATTTGTTGTAAAGGCTTAACTGCTCAACTTGGGTACCAAAAACAATTTCATGCTCACCCATTAAGTAAGTTGCATCGAAATTGAAGGTCAAATTGTCATTCTTAGCAACGTTGCTGTGGCGGTATTCGTCGGTACCAAACGCAAAGCTAGGCCCGTTGAAGAACATGTCTACTTGAACCGAACCAATGTCTGAGTTAGTTAAAGAGTTAGCTTCCACATCTTTGTAGGTGATACCCATTTCAGTAATGAAATTTGAAGACCAGTCACTGTATAAACGAGCGCTGATGTTGTTCATGCGCGTATGGTATGTGTATCGGCGCGAAGCCAACTGAACAAAATCTCCACCGGTAGAGAAGTTACGCTCATCGGAGTTATCCTGCCACTGGTAGGTCACATCTAAACGGTGAGCTTGGTTAATATTCCAACTTAGCTTAGTTAACCACTTACGATCTTTACTCTCTGGGTCCCCACCTAGAGAATCCTGAATACCATAACGCTCGTCTAATATACGAAGAAATTCATTATAGTCTGCTTCAGAAACGTAGAACTCGTTAGTAGCGCCGCTGCCTTCAAAGCCGTAGTCTAAATCGATTTCACGGCTCCATTCTTCATAACTGGTGAAGAAAAATAACTCATCTTTAATAATAGGGCCGCCGAAAGACAGGCCAAAAGTCGACATTGACTGATTAGGCTCAATGTCTTCATTACGGTATGTACGATAGCCGTTTTCGTCCAGGTCACCATAATTCTCTCGAACCGCCTGTACGTCACCTTTTAAGTCGGCGTCAGAAAACTCGTAAAATAACTCGCCTTCGAACTCGTTAGTACCTGACTTAGTTACCGCGTTAATAGTACCGCCTGAGAAGTCGCCTTTTTTCACAGAAAACGGCGCGGCATCCACTGATATTTGCTCAATAGCACTTAACGATACGGGAGGCTGTTCAGTTGGGTAGCCACCATAATTCAGACCAAAGTCATCATTCTGGCCAATACCATCAACCGTGACGCTGTTCATGCGTGGGTCACCGCCAGCAATAGTCATTTCACCTGAGCCGTTGATGGTTACTAGCGGGTTAATGCGAGCGACGTCTTTCAGATCACGATTGAAGCTTGGCATATTATCAATGGTATCTTCACCAAAGCTGCTGCTCGCACCACCGCTTTCCATCATGATAGCCGAGCCGCTAACAACTAAGCGCTCCATGTCTGCTGACTCTAACTGACGACTAACACGGAATGTGTCTCCAAGATCAAGGTAAACGCCTTCTAAAACCGCGTCGCGGTATTTATCGGAATCAAGGATAACTTGATAAGGACCGCCAACACGCAGACCTTTAGCGGAGAAAACACCGTCTTCGTTAGTTGTAAACTCATTAACCGTGCCTGTTGGTTGGTGAATGATGACAACTTTTGTATTTGCAGCCGGGTTACCCTGAGGGCCAGTAATAACACCGCGCATAGATGATGATGTTTCCTGAGCGAAAGCAGCACCGCTAAGGCCCATAGCAATAGCAGCCGCAAGAGCTGTACGCTTGAAAGTAGAGTTAAACATAGTTTTGTTCTTCCCGGTTTTGGTTTTGGGTTTTTAAGCACAAATAAGGGTATAGCTTATTTGTGACAATTCTGTGAAAGAAAAAGGAAAAAGTTAACGAAGCGAAAGCTTTGGAGGGAGGGAGCAGTGAATAATAAAAAGAAGAAAAGTTAGACGTTTGTTTATTATTCGATGATGCCCCACGGCATAACAGCTGATTCATCACAGGGAAGCTCATGACTTGATAAGCCTCGAGACTGTGGTTGGTGGTCGGAGCTGTTGGGTATGCCGCTTGATTCATTACGCTTCTAAGACATTTATGTGTCAGATATGTGACATATTTTAATCAAAATATTCGCCCTTGCCTAGCGCTTTGGGAACCTTTATTCTTCTTAATTGTCATAGGCGTTTCTCAAACAGGCATTCCCATGGGCTTTATGCGGTTTTCAATATACTCAACATTTGTACTTTTTATGATCACTTCTCTTTCTGCGTTCGCAGGTTCTGGCAAAAGCGAACCTGAGACGGTTCGTATTGCAACTTTTAATGTCAGTATGGACGCGTCTAATTATCTGCCGGAAAACGAACTCCCTACGCTGAAGAGCTCTCCTCTTCCTGGTGTTCTGGAGCAAAACCATGAGCAAATTCGTGGTATTGCAGAAATACTTCAACGCGTACGTCCCGATGTGGTCCTACTGAACGAGTTTGACTACGTTGATAAAGCCGTAGGTATTGATGTTTTCCGCAGTGATTATTTAGAAGTGTCTCAAAACGGCCAGGCAGCTATTGACTACCCTTATGCCTACACCGCCCCTGTTAACACCGGTGTGCCTTCACCTTTCGATTTAAACCGCGATGGCAAAGCCAGTGGCTCTGGTGACGATGCCTGGGCTTTTGGTTGGTACCCGGGTCAATACGGCATGGTTATTTTGTCAAAATACCCTCTGGCAGCCGAGGACGCGCGTACCTTCCAGCATTTCCTATGGAAAGATATGCCGGGCCGCCACATTCCTTATGTACATGACTCCGATAAGCAGCCAACATCTGAGCCCTGGTTCTCTGAAGACGCTATGGCCCAATATCCATTGAGCTCGAAATCTCACTGGGATGTGCCGGTAAAAATTGGGGACCGTGTTATTCACCTATTAGCGGCGCACCCGGTACCGCCTGTCTTTGACGGTCCTGAGAACCGTAACGGAATGCGCAACTATGATGAAATCCGCTTGTTTGCTGATTATTTAACACCTGGTCGCGATAACTATCTTTATGACGATAACGGTGTTCGTGGCGGGCTAGGTGAAGACGCTAGCTTTGTAATTCTGGGAGACATGAATGCACAAGCAGGCGCAGGTGGTGTTGACGGTGCAATTGAGCAGCTCCTCGAGCACCCGCGCGTCAACGACGTTAAGCCACAAAGCGAGGGTGGTAAATTGCATTCGCCGGATATTGAGGGTTCTCAATTTCACACAGCGGCTTGGCGCAAGCGCGTTGACTACGCCCTACCGTCTGATGACTTAGTGGTCAAAAATGCAGGGGTTTTCTGGCCCGTTAACGATGAGCCAGGTGCCGACATGATGAAAAAGCGCCAGGCTTCTTCTGACCACCGCTTGGTGTGGATAGATATTGTGAAGTAAACGCCCTTTACGCCCATTTAATGGGCTGCCGTCCGTGCTGCTGCAGATAATCGTTGGCTTTTTTGAAATGGTTAGCGTCAAAAAAGCCGCGATGCGCAGATAAGGGCGATGGGTGTGGCGCGGTCAGAATGTAATGCTTAGTGCCATCAATCAGCGGGATCTTTTTCTGAGCATGTGAACCCCATAATAAAAACACGACATGCTCTGTCGCTTCCGACACTTTTTTAATAACGGTATCGGTGAAGGTTTCCCAACCCCAGCTTGCATGACTGTGCGCTTTTCCCTGCTCAACCGTAAGCACTGTATTTAATAAGAGCACGCCTTGCTGCGCCCATGCGGTCAAGTCTCCATGTTGAGGGAGTACGGTGTCTGGGTAGTCCAGAGCAATTGCCTTAAACATATTGCGCAGTGACGGCGGAAACTTCACGCCTTCTTTAACAGAAAAACTCAGCCCATGCGCCTGACCTGGCCCGTGATAAGGGTCCTGCCCCAGAATAACCACTTTCACCTGCTCGGGCTCGGTCAACTTCAGTGCATTAAATACTTCTTCCTTTGGAGGGTAAACGACCGTCTGCTGACGTGCCAACTCAACACGTTGCCACAATTCTTTGAAGTACGGCTTTTGTTTTTCTTCGGCAAGTAAGTCGCTCCAGGGCATTGGAATTCCTTTAGTTCAGGCTACACCTTTGTATCATAAAACGATATGATCCCACTTCTCAACTGAATGATTTCAAGGTTTAGCATGACAGAGCGAAATAGCTTACCGAAAGTAAGTGTTTACTTAATAACACTCAATGAGGGCCGTCATTTAGATGAAGTTCTCAGCAGTGTCAAAGGCGCCGACGAGATAGTGTTAGTCGACTCAGGTTCCACCGACGATACACTCGAAATTGCCGAAACCCACGGTGCACGAATTATTCACCAATCGTGGCTAGGCTATGCAAAACAAAAAGCCTTTGCTCTAGAGCAATGCAAAAACGACTGGGTCATCAACTTAGATGGGGACGAGGTTCTGCCTGAGGGCGCTTTTGAAACCATTCAACATCGCATCGCGCAGAATGATATCAATGGTATCTATTTAGCTCACGACGATATCTTTATGGGGCACTCTCTGCCCGGTCATCGCCACCACCGTTTCCGCCGAGTCTACCGAAAATCTAAGTCTCACTGGAACACATCAACCAAAGTTCATGAGCATATCGAGGTAGAGCCGCCTCTGACTCATTTGCCGATCGATGTTAAACATTATGGCTACGATTCAGCACATGGGTACATGGATAAGCTGAACAAATATTCGCTGCTGAAGGCTAAACAGCGAGAAGAGAGAGGTCGTCACTGCAGCTTAGCTCGGGTATTACTTATATTCCCGCTGATGTTCATCAAGTTTTACTTTATCCGCCGGATGTTTTTAGCCGGTTGGCGAGGCTTTATTAAGGCAAATATTGATGCTTTTCACTTTTTTCTCACTGAAGCTAAGCTTTATGAGCGCGCCTACAGGCGTAAGCGCGGTGACGATGTAGAAAAGTCAGAGCGATAACATGTCATTTTTACCGATATTTTTAATTAACCTCGACCGCTCTCGTCATCGCCTTGAAGATGTCGACAAATCGATGAAACAGCTCGGCCTTGACTATGAGCGTGTCCCCGCCATTGATGGGCGAGTGATATCCACTTCAGACATAAACGCAGCGTATAGCCATAAACTAAACGCAGAACGCTATAATTATGATTTAACGCAAGGGGAAATCGCTTGCTATATGAGTCACCGAAAGGCATGGCAAAAGTTATTAGATAGCGATCATCAAGCAGCCATTATCCTCGAGGATGACATTGTGCTTAGTCCGGCATTTGCTCACTTGCATCATGCCACTGCTGAAATTGAGAACAGCGCTTACTCTGACTGGGATATTATTAAACTAGCTCAACCATTCAAACCCAAAGAGTCCAGACAGCTGGACACTATTGGCGACTTTCAATTAGTCGACTATATTAAACCGCCGATGGGCGCTTGTGGTTATTTAATAAGTCGAAAAGGCGCAAAGAAAATGTTGTCTCGTACACCGTTTTTTCGCCCGGTCGATGTTGATATGCAATGGCAATGGGAAACAGGTGCTCATGTTCTCGGCTTGCTCCCTTACACCGTTGATAACAGTCATACGCACGAAAGTGATATCTTCAGTGTTGCCAACAGACACGATGCCAGGCGCAGGGGCTGGGTTCGTTTGAAAGAGCAATGGCGGTTCTTTTGCCAGAACCGCCGCTACCATAAAAACAGAGAAAGAAGTTAATCTTCTTTCTCTTGGTACTTCTCAAACCAATGTAAGATATAAGCAACTTTATTCATCAGGTTGCTGGGCCGCGCGTAAATGCCATGGCCTGAGTCCTGAATGCGCACCATAGCAGTGTCGACACCTTTCAATTTCAAGGCCTGATAATATTGCTCGGTTTCCGACATGGGCGTTCTGTAGTCATTCTCACCGGTTAATAGCATGGTCGGCGTTGTCACATTGCCAACGTAGCTAATTGGCGAGCGCTCCATGTAATGTTCCATATTATCCCATGGTAGGCCCGGGAACCAATACTGGTAGAAGAAGTTATACATGTCTGCAGTGAGCACAAAGCTGTACCAATTAATGACCGGTTTCGCCACAACAGCTGCCTTGAAGCGGTCTGTGTGACCCACTATCCAAGCAGTTAGTACGCCACCACCACTGCCACCGGTGACAAACAGCTCATCTTCGTTAATAAAACCTTTTTCAATTACTGCATCAACGCCGTCCATAAGGTCGTTATAGTCATCGCTTGGATAGTTATGATGAATTTCATTGGCGAAATCAGCACCATAGCTAGTACTGCCACGAGGGTTGGTATACAGCACGACATAACCGGCCGCTGCAAAGAGCTGAACTTCAGCGGCAAAACGCGGACCATAATTAGTATGTGGACCGCCATGAATTTCCAGCATCAATGGGTATTTTTTGTCTTTATCGAAGTTGGGCGGATACGCAATCCAACCCTGTAAGTCTTTACCATCGACGCTCGACTTATAGCGAATCTCTTCTACTTTTGCGAGTTGCTTGTGAGCTAACGCGTCCTCATTCAGGCGAGTCACTTGTTGGACATTGTCGTCTTGCCATAACGCCAATTCAGCTGGGCGCATTGGGTTTGAAATGGTAAAAGCAATTTTGTCCCCTTTTGCAACACTGAAGTCGCCTCCACCATAAGGTCGGCTGTAAGAAAGGCCACCCACGCGGTCAGTTAAGTGCGTGTGCTCGCCGTTTAAGTCCGTTCGTGCCAGTTGCCCAATTCCGTTGTCGTCATAAGTAAAATAGATGCCACGGCTGCCAGAGTCCCACTCAAAGCCAGTAACGCTGCGATCTAAGTCTGGTGTTAACACTTCGATATCAGTGCCATCGGTATTCATGACGTAGAGCTTAGTAATCTGATAGCTCATTTTTTCATCGTCATAACCGGTATACGCTATTTTCTCGCCGTTTGGTGACACTTTAGGTGAACCGTCTGGTCCATTTCTGTCAGTAATTGGCGATACCTCTTTGCTAGCAACGGTTAGCTGATAAATTTCACTATTTACAGGGTTAAGGAATGCGTCGTCCCGACGATTCGCTGAAAAGAAAATACGTTTCCCGTCGGCTGACCAGGCCAGATTACCACCATGGTTAAATTCGTCCTCGGTTAACTGACGTGGCGAGCCTCCCGTAGCAGGCACAACATAAACTTGCTGGAATCCGTCTTCTGCATAGCCACCGCCGTCATAACGGTAATTGCCTTTATCGATATATTTCGGTGGTGTTGTCCAGTTTGCCCCTTCGGGTTTTCCCGGCAAGCTTACCGGAGCAGGTTCTGGCTTTGGTGTAAACATTGAAAATGCGATTTGGCTACCATCGGGCGACCAACTCAGTCCTGACGGCGCTTTCGTTAATTGAGTAATGGCGGCGCTTTCACCCGAGTCGACCCAATAGATATGGATTTGCGGGCTGCCTGTTTCTGTCGATACATAGGCTAACCGTTTGCCATCGGGCGACCATACGGGTTGGCTCTCACTGCCTTTCTCACCGGTTAATGGACGAATATCACCGTCAGGTAAGACACTCCATAAGCGCCCTACTTTACGGTCGTTTTGTATGTCCATAGACTGACGGACAAATACGCTCCACTCGCCACTTGGGTGAATGGTCGGTGACGATGCGTACTCCAGAGTGAATACGTCTTCTAACGCCAGTTTTTCCTGAGCGACTGCGGCACCTGATACAGCCAGAGCCGCTGCTGCAACTATCCACTTTTTCATTGTTGTTCTCCCCAGACATTACACCTGACGTAGGTAACGTCAGGCTACATTCGCATACGGACATAAAAAAACCGCCTCTTAGAGACGGTTTTATCGCGATTCAAAACATGAATCAATGTATTAGAACGCGTATGAGAAGCTAACGGACGCAAAGTCACGGTCCGCTAACGGGTCTAAGTCGCTGTCTGAATACATGGTGTAGCCAAGAGTCACTTTATAGGTTGACAGGTAGTCAGCCATTAAATTCAGACCCAGAGATTTGCGGTCTTCAATAAAGTTACTGTTTGGCGAATGACCATTTACGTCATGGTTAAACTGGACTGTTGGATTTAACCCCCAACTTTGCCACACGTTTGAATATTCAAACTGGAAACGCGTGCGATAACCCCAGGATGTTGAGGTCACAAAACCTTCGCAGTTGCCATTTGCCATTGGGCCAGCGTCCTGCTCTGTTAAGCACTTACCAAATAACGGTAAACGACCGTAGCGTTGTTCTTGAATGCCCGGCATGTCGTGAACACTGTTCATCGCTACCTCACCGACAAAGGTCATACGATCTGAACCTAAGAAACGGTCGAAGAAACGAACGAAACTAATTTGTGCTTGACTTACATCTAAGCGGTCATAACCATTTGCCTTTTCACCAAGAGGCGTTGTAGTTACTCGATCAGCAAATGTGCTTGGCGTGTTAGGACGTAAGCCAGCGGTCAAAATTTCAGTGGTGTTGATTTGTACCGGCATACCGTCACGGTAGCTATACTCACCAGACACAGACCACATACCGAGGTTTGTGCTAAAGCTTAAACCATAAACTTCAGTATCTTCCGGATATTCCAGTACCAAGCGTGGACCATCAATCGGATAACCATTTGGTGTCGACCATGCATAATCTGGTGCTTGACCAGCTGCTCCCGCCGCTTCTTGATAAGGACGAGGATCAACACTCCAGTTATACGCAGAAATAATTGGTGTGTTGTTGTGCAGGTTCAGGTAGTAAACACCAAACTCAGCACCCAGATCCATTGAGTAGTAGCGTAAGTTTGCGCCCCACTGACCACTGTCAGAGGCTTCAATGCGCGGGTTGCTTCCAATATAAGCTCCCGCCTCAAAAGATTGGCGATCACTTAACGAGATACCATTGCCTATACTGGGGTTTAGCGTAACGGTGCCACAACCCGGACCACCAATAATATCAACACTTGAGAAGTACGTACCGCAGCCATCCAACTTGGTGTTGTCCCACTCATATTGGTAGAAGGCTTCAAAGTTCATTACGTCGGTTAAACCGATGTTGGTACTTATCATACCGACTGGCAACAAGGCTTCTTTAATTTCAGCACCTGGACGGCGAGCGGCGTTGACGTCTAACGGGTTAATGTCGTTAATGCCGTTGAAAACGAAGGTACTTTCACCCCAGCTTAATACCTGACGACCCACACGGACGTTTGCAGGCATATCACCGATATCAAAGTTTGCATAAACAAATGCGTCTAGCAACTCAACTCCATGCCCCTGCGAATAATCGTCAAAAGCATCATCATTTAGTTTCTTATTCGGGAAGTAGCCATTGGGACTGTGACCATGCGGCATTTCCTCTTCAGAAATCACATAGTCGTACCAATAGTTAAAGCGCACAAAAGCACCATGATTATCACCGTCAATGCTTAAATCGTGAACACCTTTGAAAACTGATGATACTAAGTCGCCTTTGTCAAAGTTCAAGTTGCCGTCATCACCGACACTTGAGCCTGCGGTTCCGCCTGCGCGGTTGCCTGGATGAATCAGGTGGTTGGCCTGATCTTCCATACGCCATGACGCACCGTAGGACAGAATAGAGTCGAATTTAATTTCATAGTCGCCGACTTCGAAGTCAGCAGCCTGGCCTGTAGCCGCAAAGCTCAGTGCAATGGCCGTAGCCAGAGGAAGTTTTTTTAGCATAGTTGTTCTTCTTTTCATTGTGAGCCACCTAATCCTTTAAACTTGTTTGGCGGTTATAGATGAATCATGTCCGATGAGTTAAAAATATGCAAGTGTATGAACACGAAAAGATAACAAGTTGTTGGAAAAAGTGCGGGAAAATGTCGTTACCAGCGTCTAAATTGACGCTGGTAACGAGTCTTCAAAAGTGTTTTATAACTTTTCTTTGAGTTCGGGAAGAACATCAAATAAGTCGGCTACCAAACCGTAATCCGCCACCTGGAAGATAGGTGCTTCTTCGTCTTTGTTGATAGCAACGATGACTTTGGAGTCTTTCATACCGGCTAAGTGCTGGATAGCACCACTGATACCGACAGCCACGTAAAGCTGTGGCGCAACAATTTTACCGGTCTGACCCACCTGCATGTCGTTAGGGACAAAGCCAGCGTCAACGGCCGCACGTGATGCGCCTACCGCCGCCCCTAGTTTGTCGGCAATGTCTTCCAGCATGTGGAAGTTTTCACCGTTTTGCATACCACGACCACCGGAAATGACGATTTCCGCTGCCGTCAGGTCTGGGCGCTCAGAGTCCGCCAGTTGCTCTCCAACAAACTCAGATTTGTCGTTGTTAAACACTGAATCGATGCTCTCAACATCACCACTACCACCTTCTGCTGCTACCGCATCAAATGCGGTTGCACGGACAGTAATGACTTTGATGTTGTCTTCTGATTGAACGGTAGCAATAGCGTTACCCGCATAAATAGGACGTTTGAACGTGTCGTCGCTTTCTACCGCGATAATGTCGGATACTTGCGCTACGTCCAACAAAGCAGCAACGCGCGGCATAAAGTTTTTACCGGTCGTGGTCGCTGGTGCCAGGATGTGGCTATAGTCTTTGCCTAACTCTGCGACCAACTCACTGATGTTTTCAGCCAACTGGTGCTCGTAAGCTTCGTTATCGGCCAAAATCGCCTTCTTCACGCCGTCCGCTTTAGACACGTTCTCAGCAACAGTTGAGCAGCCTTTACCAGCAACCAGTACATGAATATCGCCACCGATTTTCTGGGCAGCGGCTAACGTTTTGAGCGTTGAAGGATCAACTGCGTTATTGTCGTGTTCTGCTACTACTAAGATGCTCATAATACTTTGGCCTCGTTCTTCAGTTTGTCTACCAGCTCGTCAACATCGGCAACTTTCACACCCGCACTGCGCTCTGCAGGCGGCTCGACTTTCAGCAGCTTAACAGTGCGTTTTACTTCAACGTCCAGCTCGTCTGGTGTTGTGGTTTCCAGCGGCTTACGCTTGGCCTTCATAATGTTTGGCAGTGACGCGTAACGCGGTTCGTTCAGACGCAAGTCGGTGGTAACAATTGCTGGCAGGTTCAATTTAACGGTTTGCAGACCGCCATCAATTTCGCGAGTCACATTAACAAAACCGTCACCCATTTCGACTTTTGACGCGAAAGTGCCCTGTGGCATGCCGGTTAAAGCACCCAGCATTTGACCGGTTTGGTTGTTGTCTGAATCGATAGACTGTTTACCCAGAATGACCATGTCCGGCCCTTCTTTCTCTACCACGCCTTTGAGAATTTTCGCAGCAGATAAAGAGTCCGGCATGTCATCGGTTTCAACCTGAATAGCACGGTCAGCGCCAAGTGCTAAGGCAGTGCGAAGTTGTTCCTGAACGGCTTTAGGTCCAATTGACACAACCACAACTTCATCAGCAGTACCGGCTTCTTTTAAACGCACCGCTTCTTCTACTGCTATTTCGCAAAATGGGTTGAGTGCCATTTTGACGTTCGCCAAATCGACATCAGACTGATCTGGTTTCACACGAACTTTGACGTTGTAGTCAATGACGCGCTTAACCGCGACGAGTATCTTCATGTTGTACTTCCTTTTGCTGGAATGTTCTTAATGTTGGTGTTTATTATGCTGCCATTATCCTAAACTGGCGTCGATCTCACAAGTTGTGGGAGAATAAAACTCTATTGCCGTAAGGGAGAGTTTACATGGCCAGCTGGGAACAGCTTTTTCGTCAACTAGTGCAACAGGCTAGAAGTCTAGCAGAATATCCGGCGGAATGTCGTGATGACGATCATCTGGTGGGTGGCTGCGAGGCAAAGGTGTGGCTGTGGCTGGATACTTCTGATGTAGAGGCGGTAGTGATTCGTTTTGATTCTGAATCGCGCATTGTGCGCGGGCTACTGGCACTACTGCAACAGCGGCTGGACGGCTGCTCGGTAGCGGAAATAGCCGACTTTGACATTGACGCCTTTTATCGCGCCGAAGGTTTAGATAACGCCCTAAGTCCCTCACGCAGCAACGGCCTGTATCAGGTCGCCAAAACCCTGAAGTTGCGGGTTATTGAGGCGTGAGTGAGCGCTGAGGTTATAGGAGCTACTGCGGAGGACGCCCGTGAATACATCCTTGTAGGGCTTGGGCAGCGCCGTCCATGGCGCTGCACACCTCCGCAGTAGCTCCCATAACCACCGGGCGCGCTCACGATACCTTCAATGTACGGCGCTTTAACCGAGCGGATGCCGGAACCAGGCCGACTTTTAACCCAAAGGGCTTAAACAGTCTATTAATTATGTCGCTAGAATAATTGCCTAGATCATTTTCAACTTCTGAAACGGTCTTTCGGGAAGTTCTTGTGAGCTTGGCATAATCGCTTTGATTCAACCCAGTAATTTTTTTCCTGAACTCCTGCAACGCTTGTCCCTGGCTTATGTCACCCTGTAATAGTTGTAGCGCAATACGTTCAATAAGAGCTTCTCGCTCTTCGCCGCTAAGCTGGTTACTCTTAATCATAGCAGCCCCCAGCGTTTCAGTTTTTCTGGAATATTTGCCAGTCCGACTTTAGGCATCGTCATAATGCTGTCTGGAACGCCTCGTTCTCTTAATCTACTTTCCAAACCAATAAGTCGCTCAGCCGATGTATTCAGGTCACCGAGCAATTGTTCGGGTTCAATTAAATCAGAAAGCTCCTCGCAGAGGGCGCCAAAGTTATATTCGCCACCACTTTCCATTGGCTCTCCCCAAACAGTTGATCTTGGCACTCCTTCGGGGTCAGCTCGCATCGGCGCAAAATCATAAATTGGCGTGAGCTTTATACCACTTTCATCCCTGAAAAATGCCGTATTACGACCGTGATTATCCGAGTTACCAAAAGCGATATTCAATAAATCCCTTCGTACCCATTCGGTTACGAACGCCTCTACATTAAAATAAGCTCCCTGTTCTTTCACCGTGTATGAGTTTTCAATTTTGCTGACTAACTCACGTATTACATCGGCATGACGAAGACGTACACCGGGGGCTCTTTTTAAAATAGAGTAGACAGACTCCATTGCCTTGCGAGTAACGACACCATTAACAACTTCAACGTCAAAACGCGGAAGCCAAAGTGACGGAAAGTTATCTCCTTCTTCAAGCCTCATCTGTTCGGTTGCTATGGCGCTCACTCCCATTTGCTCAAGCTCGCAATAAAAGTGATATTCCGCGCGCAGGATATCGCAATCAATTTGCTTTCGTTGACCTCGGGGAAACTTCACCAGATAAAATGCGTCCTGAGTATTGGTACCGTCTTGAAAGGTATCTATCCAAACCTCGTCATTATTGTTGCATCGCAGCAACAGTTTTGGCGCTTCCCCGCCCGCTCCGGTGGCTCCCCCGGCAATGGCTCCTCGCTGTTGAGCATATTCAAGAAAACTTGCGTTTCTCTCTACAACGTCTCTGACTTTAAACTGAGGAGGGTTTGTAGATTTGTTCTGGTTTTCGACAGCTTCTTTTATTCTCAAATGTCCAACAGGTGCAATTGCGGCCTTTTCTAATAAAACCAAATTTTGTTCGCTTAGTGGCAAGTTGGGTATTTCAAGCTGATCCACCCAAAACCGTCGAGCTGCACCACTTGGAATAATATCATCAAGAAAGCGAAGCCAACCGGGTTGATCGTCGTCATCGAAATAAAGCTGAACGGGATGGTTTAAGGAAACAGCATGGTGATCATCCTGCTCCAGGTGCTCAATAGCGTAGTCCGTTTTATACTGCACTTGTACGTCGGGTTCATTCTGCCCGGCTCGTTCAGTAAAAGTTAACATGGCTATGTCCTGCCATTGGTTTTGCAGGTAAGCCTGTACCGTTAGACTATTCATGACGCACCTAAAATTGAGTGATATTACACTCAAAATAGACAAACAAATCTATTTTTGCAACCTATATCACGCAAAAGGTTTTTGGGTAGCCTGACATTTATGTCAGGTGAGATATCCTTCCTGACGTAATAACGTCAGGTTACGGGCTCATCCGTTTTAACAAAGTAGAAACAGCTTGCATGGCGAAGCTGCAGGTGACGACCATAGCGGCACCAAAGCCGGAGCTGCAGTCCATGCGCATGGAGCCGGAGCCTGGTTTTTGCAGGGTCACTTCACCTTCCAGTTCACCGGAAATAACCGGATAGCGCAGTTGCTCTTCGGAGTACACACAGTCGACGCCCCACTTGCGCTTTGGGTTCTTGGAAAAGCCGTAGTCGCGACGCAGTTGCGAGCGTACTTTGGCGAGTAGCGGGTCTTGCTTGGCTTTGGCTAAGTCACCGACGCGGATCATACCCGGGTCTATCTGCCCACCGGCACCGCCACAGACTACTAAGCGTAGTTTGCGACGTTTACACCAGGCTACTAACGCCGCTTTGGTGTTAACGCTGTCTATGGCGTCCAGCACAGCATCGGCGCCGGTTAAGTACTCTTCAAAGTTTTCGGGCAGCAAAAAGTCATCAATAACCTTAACTTCGCAGTTTGGGTTAATGCTTTTCACGCGCTGTGCCAGCACCTCGGTTTTGAGCTGCCCAATGGTATCATCGGTAGCCGGTAACTGACGGTTAATATTGGTGGTGCATACGTCGTCTAAATCAATGAGGGTCAGCTTGCCAATACCGGTGCGCGCCAGTGCCTCCACCGCCCAGGAACCAACGCCGCCAAGCCCGGCGACCACTATGTGTAACTGTTGAAAATGGTTGAGTGCCTGTTGTCCGTAAACACGGCTGACACCACCAAAACGCTGATCGGGTACTTCACTCATGACTGGGTTGTTCACTCACATCGTAGATAATAATGCCCACCTGGTGCACTTCACCACGCGGGTTCTTAAGCGGAATTAGGGTGACGTTTTGATACATCCATTCGCTCTGCCCGCTTATGGGCCGGCTGTGGCGAAATCGAAACACGTAAGGACGCTGTTGCCAGGTGATAAACACCCGCGAGTTTAATTGCCGCACGCGGTCAATTTTACGCTGAAACCAGACCTGGTCGATACCCGGACAACAGCGGAATAAATTTTTATCGCGCACTTCGCTGGGTCGCAGGCCGCTGTGATTCTGCATAAACTCGTTCCACATCTGGATGTTGTTGTCGTTATCGACCACCACAATGCCTACATCAATGGCACCCAGAATGCTTAGCTTGCTGTGCAGCTCGTCCATATCGTCTATCATTGGTCATCCTCTTCGTTTTGCAGCCAGTGCGCCAGCTGCTGGTCGAGAATTTTCACAGCGTCGGCCGGGAACAACAGTAAGAGATCAAACGCCAGCTTATGCTCCGGCAACTGATAGCCTATTTCTATGGCCAGAATTTTCTGCCAGCGCTGTTCGCCGTATTGCAGTAACTCTTGCATGGACTGGTTTTCGCCAAGCAATACCGGCTGTGACGCCGCAAACTCCACATGCAACTGCTGGCCCAAACCGTTTAAACAGGCAGAGGATAAAATAGAAGCCACGTCCATTAATGACTCAATGCGCTGCTGCTTCACCGAGCCACTTTCGCCCAGCTTCGCGCCTAATAACTGACCAATGTCGTCAATAGCCGCTTCATTAAAGAGCGTTAGAGCCTCCCCTAATATTCCACTGCCGGAAAAGCCCTGACTGACTGCCGCCACTTGCTGTTTAGCATCGATAGACTCTATCGCCATGTGCAGTTCAGAAGGCGCAATGAAATTGACGTTCGGCACGGGTAACTCAATAAAGGTATCCAGCACCCGGGCTAAGTGATCACCCGCCTGACCCATGGCAACGTTTGAAACCTCGCGGTATACATCGAGCGGATTAGACGGAGCCTGAGTTTGCTGGTCGGCGACTTTTAGTTGTCCACCGGCGGGCTGGTAAAGGCCGAACTGCTGCAATAGAGTCTGTACGTCCTCGGCTTTCATCGGCTTTTTCACAAAGGCCATGGCACCTAATGACTGCACGCGCTTTTGCGCCTCAGGCTGTATGTCACCCGACACTACAATAACCAGAGTTTCTAACTGCTCGTCTTTGATGGCCTGCAGAGTTTCGTAGCCGTCTTTTACCGGCATATTCAAATCCAGAAACAGGATTTCCGCACGCCCTTCACGCACACAAGTAAGCGCTTGCTCACCGTGCTCCGCCTGGTGCACCTCAGCGTCCCAGTCATCCGGCAGCGTGCGCAACAGCTGTTTCCGCGCCATTTTCGAGTCATCGCACAGCGTGACTTTTAGCGTCATAGATTGAAATTCCCGGCCGTTGTTTAGTGCCCTTATTCTAGCGCAGGCAGTAGCCTGATGCTATTCGTGTAGCCTGACATTCATGTCAGGTGAGATACCGCTCCTGACATGAATGTCAGGCTACACGGCGAATGGGTATTTAATGGGTTCATGGCACTGATAACCGCTGACGGTGAAGTCGTCTTTGCTCACCCAGGTTTCAACATCTTCAAGAGATTTAATCTCAGGGTTAATGTGTAACTGAGGCGACGGAAAAGGTTCGCGTTTCAGCTGTACATCACGCATGAGTTCCAACTGGTTTTCATAAATGTGAGCGTTTACTATCTTGTGGTACGCCTTGCCCGGCTTGTGTCCGGTAATTTGTGCCACCAAAGCTAAAAGAACGAAGCACTGAATTTGGTTAAAATTAAGCCCCAGCGGTACGTCGCAGCTGCGTTGGTACGAGGTTAAATAAAGCGTGTCGCCTAACAGTGAAAAGTTGTGGGTATGCATGCACGGACGCAAACAGCCTAACTCAAATTCCCCGGGATTATAGAAGGTCACTATTTCACCGCGATCATCAATACCTTTTGATAGGTTATTAATCACTTTTTTCAACTGATCTAAGTGGCTGCCGTCCGGCTTTTGCCACGAGCGGCCCTGTACCCCATACACCCGGCCCATATCATCTTCGCCTTTGCGGTTCGGGTTGTTTAGCCAAGCCTGGTTTTCATTGGCATTGGCGTCCCAGGTTTTGCAGCCAATCTCACGAAACTGAGCCGCGCTGTCGTAGCCACGCAAATAGCCTAAAAGCTCAGCAATAGCTGACTTATAATAACTTTTGCGAGTGGTAATGAGCGGGAATTGGTTGTTTGCAACATCGTACTCTAAGTCGGCGTTTATAACCGTTAGGCAGTTAATGCCTGTACGTTCGTTTTTAACCCAAACACCTTCGTCGACAATGCGTTGGCACAGCTCTAAGTATTGTTTCATTTTTTCTACAAATTATGTTGTGCGTAATATTTTATATCGTACCTGATGCCGTTGCCTGATGCTATTGCATCAGGTGGGATCTTGTCCGTTGAAATCACGTACGAATAATAGATGTAGTAGCCCGACTTTTATGTGAGCGGCGGCATCTCACCTGACATGAATGTCAGGCTACAACCACTGCCCTACGCCGTCCGGGGCTTGGCACGAACCATCAGGAGAACACCTAAAATGATCATTGGCAGGGTCAGCCATTGACCCATGGACATACCCAGAGACAGTAGACCTAAGTGAGCGTCCGGTTCGCGGAAAAACTCAACTATGAAACGAGCCACGCCGTAACCTAACAAGAACAGACCGCTGACTGCACCAACGCCGCGCGGTTTACGCTGGAACCACAAAATAAGCAAGAACAGCAGCAAGCCTTCTAATAGCGCTTCGTAAAGCTGCGACGGATGCCTTGGCACCGGGCCACCGCTGGGGAAGTACATTGCCCAGGGTACTTCTGCCGCACGGCCCCAAAGCTCGCCATTGATAAAGTTACCTATACGTCCGAAGAATAAGCCCATAGGCACTAGTGGTGCTACAAAATCCCCCACTTGAAGGAAGTCGCGCTTTTTCTTCTTTGCGTATAAAAACATCGCAGCTATAACACCCAATAAGCCGCCATGAAAAGACATACCACCTTCGTGGACATAGAAAATATAGAGGGGGTCGGCAAGGAAGTAGTCAAAATGGTAGAACAAGGTATAACCGACACGCCCTCCAACAAAAACACCGATGAAACACCAGAACAGTAAGTCACTAAACTGTTCTTTGCTCCAGTTTTCATCTGTTTTGGTTTGGCGAACACCCCAGAAATAGGCAAATGCAAAGGCGACAAGATAACTGATACCGTACCAATGCACATCAATAGGGCCAATGCTAAAGGCCACTGGATCTATCGCTGGAAACTGCCAGTATTCGTTCGAAGGCACTGAGGACACTCCCTTGTTCTATTAAAAAATAAGTTGTACAGCAACAATAATTAAAAATGCAGCAAACACGCGCTGCAACTGCTTAACCGGTAATTTATGGGCAAGTTTAGCACCTAATGGAGCCATTAAAACCGACGCTACGGAAATGCCTATCCACGCCGGTATATGAATTAACCCGAAAGCCCCAGTGGCTTTACCCGACAGCCAGCCATTAGCAATAAACATAACGACGGAACTACAGCCAATAATAAAACTACCGAGCGACGATATTGCAATAGCCTGACGCACAGGCAGTCGCATTTTCGTTAAAAACGGCACAGTTAAGGCCCCTCCGCCAATTCCAACTAAGCCCGATATGGTGCCAATAATATAACTCCCTAAGGCAACCAACCGTTTTGACACCGATGTCATCGGCTCACCGGTTTTCTGAGGCAGAACCATTCGAGCAGCCAAGGCTATTAATACAATGGAAAAAATACGTTTCAGCCAGTCGGGGTCGATAACGGTAACCAGGTACGCTCCGGTCATTGCGCCGATAGACAAGCCAGGCAAAACACGAACTAACCAAAACTTTTCCATTAAGCCGTGCTTAGCATGAGAACGCGAAGCGCTGGCGGTTGTCATGCAAACGGTAGCCAAACTGGTTGCTATAGCACTCGGAACCACCAGTTCAGGAGGCACACCTATTATCGGCAACAAATAAATAAGTAGTGGCACAATAACTAAACCACCACCAATACCAAGCATGCCAGCCAACAAACCGGCAACTGCTCCGCCGCCCAAACACAAAAGCCAAGTGCTTAATAACATAATTATTTACCCGCTCGCACGAAACCACCCAAGCCCATACTTTCCATTTTGTCCGCTATCATACTGCGTATTTGCTCCGGGTTGCGTGCCTGTAACGCTTTTGCCAGCATGACATTGAGCGTACTTGAACGCACGTTGCGGAGAATCCAGCGTACTCTGTCAACGTTATAACTGTTCATACTTAGCTGTCGGTAGCCCATTGCGACGAGTAGTAGCGCACCACCAGGGTCTCCGGCTAATTCACCACATACGCTAACAGGCTTACCCAGTTCCTCACAGCGCCGGGCAATCTCATCCAAACTCGCCAGAACTGCCGGGTGGTAGGCGTCATAAAGGCTGGCAACGCGTCGATTATTGCGGTCTACAGCTAGTAAGTACTGTGTTAAATCGTTACTACCTACTGAGAAAAAGTCGACTTTACTGGCCATGGCCGGTAATTGATAAATAGCTGCAGGGACTTCTATCATCACTCCTAATTGCGGCTGGAATAGATTTACGCCAACTTCACACCCCTGCTCTTCTGCAACCTCGAAGTACGCCTGTTTAATGAGCCGTGATGCTTCGTCTACCTCACTGGTGCTAGTGATCATAGGCAATAAAATACGTAGATTACTTTTACCAATACTGGCTCTTAGCATTGCCCGAATTTGTATCAGAAAAATCTCAGGGTGATCGAGCGTCAGTCGTATACCGCGCCAACCTAAGAAAGGGTTGTCTTCCTGCAGCGGAAAATACGGTAAAGGTTTATCGCCGCCCACATCGAGTGTCCGCATAACCACCGGACGATCAGGAAACTGTTCAAGCACCTCCTGATACATTTCCGTTTGCTCGTCTTCTGTCGGTAGTTGGTCGCGCATCATAAACGGAATTTCAGAGCGATAAAGCCCAACACCGTCAATATTCAAGGACTGTAAATAATCGTGGGCAACATCTAACCCCAGGTTTAGGTGTAAACTAACTCGCTGACCGTCTTGAGTTTCAGCTGGCAAATGGCTGTGCTCAGAGACAATATCCTTGAGTTCCTGCTCTTCTTCCGCCAACTGATGAAACTGACTAAGCACCTGTGGTGGCGGGTCAATATAAACTTCACCAGTGTAACCGTCGACAGCAAGCTGGCGGTCAGAGAAAAAATGGAGATCAATATCATCAATACCCAATACCGCCGGAATACCCATACTGCGCGCCATAATGGCTGCGTGCGAGTTACTTGAACCATTTAATGAAATAATACCGGCGATATGGTCCTGCGGTAACTCTGCAAGCATAGAAGCCGTGACTTCATCCGCCACCAATATGAAACTATCCGGCAGCGGTTTACGTTGCCGTTGACGGTTCTGCAGGTGCATAAGCACACGCTGACCAATGTCCCGAACGTCTGTCGCACGCTCCTTAAGGTAGGAATCCTCTAGCGCTTCAAACTGCGAAACGAACTGTTCAACCACGTACTTTAATGCGGTCTGCGCGCGCCAGCCTTCTTTAATCATGTTTTCGACGGCATCACCAAGGCTGGCGGCATCAAGCATGCCTTGATACACGTCGAAAATAGCCAGCGTATCGTCAGGAACCTGCCCGGCCATGCGTCGGGACAGTTCTTTTAGGTCAGCTCGTGTGCGCGCAACGGCTTGCCGAAACTTACGTATTTCATGAACCGGTTTATCGGAGCGCTTTGGGGTGACTTCATCCAATCTTGCTTCAGGTCGGGATACATAAGCATCACCAATAGCCACACCGGGAGAGCCAGGAAGTCCGCGAAGACTGTGAATCCACGGAGAGTGGTCACTCATTAACAGGCCTTTCGCATCGGCATGAGCAATGACCACCGCTAACTGCGCCGCCAAGGTTACAATGAAGGCTTCTTCTTCGCGAGTAAACTGCCGGGCAACGCTTTGGTGAACGACAACGATACCCAACACTTTTCTGCGGTGAATAATAGGCGCAGCCAATAACCCACGATAAATATTTTCGTTGGTGTCGACTAGTTTTTTATTGGCAGGGTGCTGACTAGCGTCTGCGATATTCAGTGGTTCTTCCCGCTGTGCAGCGAGACTGATTATACCTTCACCGAAGTCGACGCGAATTGACGAGCCGTCTTCTGTTCGCAGGCCGTCACTGGCGGCCATAACGAATTGACGTTGATCGTTATCAGCAATAAACACACTGCAACTGTCTGTTTCTAGCGCTTCGCGTACCTGACCGACCATGGTATTTAGTGCCATGTTAAAGTCAGGCGCTTTATTCACGCCTTCAACAATTCTTTGCAGTGTGACTAACATCATTATCTTCTACGTCGGTGGTGACGCCCTCCGGACGAGCGAAATGGCATAGCATGCGGGGCAAATTCTTTCATAACCCGGCGATACACATCGCGTTTAAACGATACGACTTGTCGTACAGGGTACCAGTAACTTACCCAGCGCCAGCCATCAAATTCGGGATGACCTGAATGCAAGACATCGACGTCTTCTTCCCGACACTTCAGGCGCAGTAAAAACCACTTTTGTTTTTGTCCAACACACATGGGCCGTTGTTCACGCCGAATCAGTCGTTTTGGCAACCGATAACGCAACCAGTGACGGCTGGTGTACAGAATTTCGACCTGCTCAGGCTTTAAACCGACCTCTTCATAAAGTTCTCGGTACATTGCCTGTTCAGGAGTCTCGCCGTCGTGAATGCCTCCTTGTGGAAACTGCCAGCTCTGCTGGTTGATTCGACGAGCCCAAAATACCTGCCCATGCCCGTTACAGATGACGATTCCTACGTTGGGTCGGAATCCTTCAGCATCTATCACGCGAGCATCCTCAATTATTCTCTGTTACAGTGGATTCTTCCATAAAGCCCGGTTTCGGGCAAATACTCATTTTGGATTTGCGCAGATTTACGACATGACAGACAAGCCCTCTCGCCCTACATCCGTTGACGAACTGTTTGAACGCGCAGCCGCACTTGCCGGTAAGCGCTTTTCGGAATTAGCCGAACAGGTGGGTTTAACTGCCCCAGAAAACCTACGCCGCGACAAAGGCTGGGTGGGACAACTTCTGGAACTGCACCTTGGCGCTACTGCAGGCTCTAAGCCCACTCAGGACTTCCCTGAGTTGGGGGTTGAATTAAAAACGCTACCGGTCACTCCAGAAGGAGAGCCATTGGAAACGACTTTTGTTTGCAGCGCCCCGCTGACGAGTATTAAAGGGGTGCAGTGGGCTACGTCGAACGTGCGCAACAAACTTCAGCATGTACTCTGGTTGCCTATCGATGGCCGCCGCGAGATACCCGTTCCTGACCGGGTGGTTGGCAGCGCTTTCCTTTGGGCACCCAATGAGAAAGAGGAAGCTCAACTTCGTGCTGACTGGGAAGAGCACATGGATAGAATCGCGTTAGGACAGGTCGAGAGCATTACTGCCCGACAAGGTGAAGTTATGCAAATACGGCCGAAAGCTGCTGACGGCTCTGTTCTAACGGACGCCATTGGCCCCGAAGGCACCATCATTAAAGTTCGTCCCCGCGGGTTCTACCTCAAAAAAGACTTCACCCGAGCCATCCTTCAGCGCATTTTTGCTTAATCAGAGGCGTACCTCAACGTAGCCTAATGCTATTGCATCAGGTGCGATCTTAACGGCTTGCCTGCAAACGCTGGAGGTGAGCTTTAAATTCGTAGATATCTCTATCAAGTGCATTAGCACTAACATAAAGGTCGTAACCAAGAAGCTCGCGCATTTGTTCCATTCGCTTGCCAAAAACGCCAATAAGTCCTTTATAAACTTTACCATTAGGGCTTGTGTAACTGTCTGGAATGTCGAAGTATGGCGTATAGTCCTCCCGGTCGGGAGCTTGATGCCGTAGTGCCATTGTCAAGAGTTGGCGCTGCTCAAACAATAGTGCGGAAGCTAAGCGTGGTGATATCTCGTCTAAAACCTCTTCTACATTATGTAGACGGAAACCGATAAAGGGCGCATCTTCAAGATCTAGTACTCGGTTTACTCTGGGTACATCAAAGCGAATGATGTTTTCCCACCGAATATGCCACTCACCGCGCCGGTGTAGATATTGAATACCTTCTGGGGTAATTACCAGTGAGACTGGAGGTTCTATTAACTTTCCTATGCCAAGCAACATGAATATGCCCGAGGCCGCTCCGAGAACAACTGAAACGCCAATTGGAATGTCATCCCTAATAAGATGCAGAAAGACTAGTAGCACCAATATAAGCAGCGCGATACCGCAAAAGCTTATGGCATTGCGTCTGGCTTGTGGGCTTACGGTGAATTGCATGGCGTTCCTTTATTCCTGCAAACTGGTTTATGTAGCCCGACGTGATTTACGTCAGGTGCGATTTTGAATTCACAGGCTAATGATGGTTCACCATCGCACCTGATGCAATAGCATCAGGCTGCGTCTTTACCGGAATACGACGGGTTGTATGGCTTCTAGCATCGGCTTTTGAAAGAAGTAACCTTGCATAAGAGAGACACCAGCATCTTGCAAGTACTTAAACTCGTGTTCGGTCTCTATGCCTTCGGCAATAATTCGTATGCCAAGCTGCTCTGCAATATCCAAAATACCTTTAACCAGTACCTGATTCACTTTATTAGAATCGATATCACGAATAAGCTTCATATCTATCTTAATGATGTCAGGCTGAAAATCAGACAAGAGGTTCAATCCGGAATGACCAGCACCAAAGTCATCAATAGCAGTCATAAATCCCTCTTTCCGATAGGCTTCAAAAACATCCACCAGAAAGTCCTGGCTGACCACTTTTTCCTGTTCGGTTACCTCAAAAATAATGTTCTTCTTATCGAACCCTGTCTTGCGCGCAGTCGATAAGGTTTTGGCCAGACAGGTTTCTGGCTCATAAATAGCATTCGGCATAAAGTTAATGCTTAGCTTTGACGGCAGCTCAATTCTTGAGGCCGTTTCTATGGCTTTTACCCGACAGCTTTGATCAAAGGTATACTTGGTTTCTTCCGTGACTCGGCCTAATACTTCTCCGGCGCCTTCACCATTTTCTCCGCGCACGAGCGCTTCGTAGGCAAACACATTTTTTTGGCTGGCATCAACAATAGGTTGAAAAGCCATTTTAATACCGAAGTTTAGTGGCGTTCGGCAATCGCATCCTGGACATGCAGACATAAAGTTTCCTTGCTTACTTTTTCATCGTCTTCAAACGAAAAAATTTTTTCAAATGATCACTAAAAAAATTGCCTTTTTTGAAAAATACTGTATTAAGCATTCAGCATTATATTACAAGGTAGCACAATGATAACAATTGGTTGGAGAGAATGGGGTCACCTCCCCGCGCTCGGCATTAGTAACATTCACATGAAAGTCGATACTGGCGCAAAAACGTCGTGTTTGCACGCTTTTCAACTCGAACCGTTTATGAAAGAAGGCGAGGAATGGCTGCGCATTTTCGTTCACCCTAAACAAGAATCACTGGAAGAGCACATTTGCGAAGCAAGAGTATATGACAAAAGAGAAGTGACCGACTCTGGAGGCCATACTGAAGTACGCTACGTGATAAAAACTCGTTTCGTGCTCGGCTCATTTGACCAGGAGGTCGAACTGACCTTAACTAACAGAGACACTATGAAATTCAGAATGTTATTGGGACGCCAGGCCATGCGAGGTCATTTTCTGGTCAACCCTGATGCCTCTCACTTACTTGGAGATGTAAAATGAGAATAGCGATTTTATCGCGAAACTCTTCGCTGTATTCGACTCGCCGACTGATTGAAGCCGCTCGTGACCGAGGCCACGAGGTTGATGTATTAAACCCACTCAGCTGCTACATGAATATCAACGCGCGAGAAAATTCAATTCACCGGCACGGTAAAGAGTTACCGTACTACGATTGCGTCATTCCGCGTATTGGCGCATCTGTAACCTTTTACGGTACCGCCGTATTGCGCCAATTCGAGATGATGGGCACTTACCCGTTAAACGAGTCGGTCGCTATCTCACGCAGCCGCGACAAGTTACGCTCATTGCAGCTACTCTCGCGCAAAGGTATTGGTTTGCCAACCACCGGTTTTGCCGACCAACCACAAGACATTCCCGATTTAATCGATATGGTGGGTGGTGCGCCGTTAGTTATTAAGTTACTCGAGGGAACACAAGGCATCGGTGTGGTGTTAGCCGAAACGGCACAAGCGGCTGAGAGCGTGATAGAGGCCTTTATGGGCATGAAATCCAATATCATGGTGCAGGAATACATTCGCGAAGCCGGTGGGGCAGACATCCGTTGTTTTGTCCTTGGCGACAAAGTCATAGCCGCTATGAAACGCCAGGCCAAACCCGGAGAGTTCCGCTCGAACCTTCACCGTGGAGGTAGCGCATCCTTAGTAAAACTGACTCCGGCAGAGCGAGCAACCGCAGTTAAAGCGGCAAAAACTATGGGGTTGAATGTGGCCGGCGTCGATATCTTACGCTCGAACCACGGCCCATTAGTGATGGAAGTGAATTCATCGCCAGGCCTTGAAGGCATTGAGCAGGCAACAGAAAAAGACGTTGCCTCGCAAATTATTACGTTCTTAGAAAAGAATGCAAAGGCGCATAAAACACGTACGAAAGGAAAAGGCTAAAATGAAGCGGTTTGAGCTTGCCGGGCAAAGTATTGAGTCCGGTTCACATCAGCATATTACGTTGCCGGCGGTTCGCCTTTATAACGATGCACCGCTGGACTTACGTATTGATGTATTCCACGGTACCAAGCCGGGACCGGTTCTGTTGGTATCTGCCGCTATTCACGGCGACGAGCTCAACGGCATAGAAATATGCCGCCGCTTAATTAACGAAACCGACGCCCACAACCTTGCCGGAACGCTGGTCGTCGTGCCTATCGTGAATTTATTTGGGTTCATCCAACAGTCTCGTTACCTACCGGACAGACGTGACTTAAACCGTTGTTTCCCGGGGTCTGAACGTGGTGCATTAGGCAGTCGCATGGCCTTTTTATTCAGTGAAGAGCTGGTAAAAAAATCCACCCATATTATCGACTTACACACCGGCGCCATTCACCGCAGTAACCTACCGCAAATTCGCGCGGACGTTGATAACGACAAGTCTCTCGAAATGGCTAAATCATTCAGTACGCCAGTTATTTTGCATTCCAAAGAGAGGGACGGTTCACTCCGGGCTTTAGCGACTGAATTAGGTATTCCGCTCATTCTTTATGAAGCAGGCGAAGCGTTGCGCTTTGACGAGGCTTCAATAAGTGCCGGGGTTATTGGTGTTCAGAATGTCATGAAGCACCTGAAAATGCTTAAAGGTCGCCGTAAAGGACGCCGTATTACACCAGTTATATCGCACCGCTCCACTTGGGTTCGTTCCGAGCGGGACGGTCTAATACTTCGTAAAGTAGAATTGGGACAAACCATTCAGAAAGGTCAAATACTGGCGTTAAGTGTGAACCCTCACGGCGGTGCAGACGACCCTATTGAGTCACCGGTTCGCGGCATTATTATTGGCTGCAGCAATATTCCGGTTGCGAACGAAGGCGAGGCGTTGTTCAATGTGGCTCAGTTTGACAAAGATGTCATATCCGATGCCACAGAAAGTGTGGATTCATTTACCGAGGTGTATGAGAACAAGCCCTTATGACGATGAAGCTGTCAACTGTCGACTTTGAGAAAGGTCTGCACCATTGCGACGATGTACCGTCGCTTTATCGTGAAGTCCTTCAATGTTACCTGGAGGAGTTTTCACCGCTGATAGACGAAGACGCCCTGCTTGCTAGCGACAATGAAGCAAAAATTAAGATACATACATTAAAAAGTTTAACGGCAACAATTGGTGCGGATACGTTTAGTGAGTTTGTTGGACAAGTATTCAATAAGTGGCCCAGCTTAACTGACAGTGAAAAGCGCCAAGAGATTAGACAACTGAACCACTTCCTTTTTGAAGTGAATCAAAAAGTCCAACACTATTGCAACGAAAACCCGCAAACCGACTAAAAACAATACAAAAACTTATCAAACTTCGTTAAGATTGGTCGATAAAATTATAACAACAGTTAGACAGTAGGCGCGCAATGTCCAGTCCGGTGAGTTTCCGGGTTTCTGAACGCGATGTATACATAAGTATTGATGCCGGTACATCGCCGTCAGACGTTAAAGCAGAAGCATTACAGAAAGCCTGGCAGGCTTCTGAGTTTTCGGCTGCCAAACTGTTGGATCCTCAAATGTTGACGCAAACGGCAACAAAATACGCGCAGCACTACTCCAAAGACAGCAACAAGAGCATTCCTTTTCAAGTCACTATTGCTGAAATCTTTGACGCTGAGCTTAAGTTGCAAATCAGTGACGACTCTATGAGAGTGACAGCCACTGCCATTGTTGGCTTTGGCGGCAAGCCTTTAACGCAAGAGATGATCATTGCGACGCTTCGGGAAAAAGATATTACCTCGGGCATTCAGCGTAAAGGCATCGAAGCTCTGGTAGAGCATACCAACGAAGCGCCTCCCGGGGCGGAAATGTCAGTAACTGTCGCTAAAGGAAAGCATCCGATTAACGGCAGTAATGCACGTTTTAAACCACTGGTCGACGATGCTCGAAAACGCGTTTTGCGGCCGCAACTTCGGGACGATGGTACTGCCGATATGCGTGACTTAGGTGCGCAAGTCACTGTCGACCCAGGTCAGCCACTGCTACAGAAAATACCACTGAGTAAAGGTCGCCCGGGTTTTACCGTGTTTGGCCAGGAACTCGAAGCAATGGATGGAGAAGATCGTGACTTTGCCCCCGGTGAGGGCACGAAAATAAGTGATGATGATCCGAATGTTATTATCGCTGACCGCACCGGTTTACCCAGTTTTAATGGTAATAGCGTACAAGTCGACGACGTTATGCAGTTAAATAACGTTGATGTTTCCACCGGTCACGTCAAGTTCAAAGGCAGCGTGATAGTCACCGGTAACGTAAGCGAAGGTATGAAAGTAACCTGCAGCGGCGATATTACCGTTGGTGGTTATGTCGACTCTGCCGAGCTCTATGCCGACGGTAACATTACCGTTCAAAAAGGCTGTATTGGCCGACTTCTGAATGCTTCCGAAACCGGCGAACACGATGAAGATGCTGACGACTGGATTCCCGAAGTATCGACAAAATTAGTTGCCGGCGGTTCAGTCTGGTGTGCTTACGCTCAATATTCGTTTTTTGATGCGAAAAACGGTGTGCATACCAATAAGCAGCTCACGCATTGCCATGTCGTTACAAAAGGTCCTTTAGCAATTGGCGGGGAAGGTAAAGCCGCCAGGGGTAAACTCATTGGTGGCACCATTGAAACCAGTGATCACATCTATTGCGGTCAACTGGGGGCTCCTGCCGGGACCAAAACTCGTATTTACTGGTCACTACCACCCCACGATCCACAGGCAGTCTCTCACCTCAATCACTTACGTAGCTCTCTCGCTAAGCTGATTGCGCGTGCCAAAACGCTGCAGCAAGGTTTGGAACGTTGTAAATCACTTGAGGACGAAGCCAAACGGGTGCAATACCAGCAAAAACTGCACGGTGAACTTAAAAAAATAAAGTCCCGAATTACGACGACTCGCATTAGCATTGATTCCGTTTTAGAAGCGTTCGAAACGCACCCGACTTTACGCACAATGGTTAGTCGCGAAGTATTCCCCGGTATACTCTTCATATTTAAAGAAAAAAGCCTGCGCATTAAAGAGCATCGCAATGGTACAATGTTCTTACTTGAAGACAAACAACTGCGCGTAGACAGTCTACTGTAACGATTCAATATAATGTCATCTGCTATTTTCTCTTTATTAGAACGCCAACACGAGCAGCCCTGGCGCGATGCTCCTTTACTGGTGATTAACCCCCTGGACGATGCTTTAGCAACACTCAAGAATGCAGAAGCCTGGTGCTTTCATGCGGGCACGGCGAGCCAGTGGCAAGCTAAAGGTAACGTCGCCTATTGTCAGGCTTCAGCTCCTGACATAAGCCAGTACACACAAGTCATGCTGGTGGTTGCCAAAGAAAAAGCGCTGAATCAGTATATTCTGGAGCAACTCACTGCATTACCTACGGATGCTATTGTCTGGCTGGTTGGAGAGAAGCGCTCCGGCGTTCAGTCCCTCGCTAAAAAATTGCCTGAGAGCTTTTCAAAAGCGCGTAAGGTCGCATCGGGAAATCATTGCCAATTATTTAGCTCGAGTCATATTGAAGCAGCGACTGACCCCAGGCCTTTAACGGATTACGCAACCCATGTCCATTATGAGTTAAATGGGCACACTGAGAGTTTCACCACATTACCAGGCGTATTCAGTCAAACTCATATTGACCCTGCCACCCAATTGCTATTGAACACCCTGAGCGAAAAACCACTGGGGCAAGTGTTAGACTTTGCTTGTGGTGCCGGTGTGATAACCAGCGCATTACGTCAGTCAGCCGAGCATTTAACCGCCTGTGATGTTAACCCTATGGCCATCGCTGCCAGCACAATGACGTTTGCTCAGCAGGGTATTGAGGTTGATTTGCGCTTAGCCGACGGCTTACCTGATAATTTAGAGGTGTTTGACACTATTGTCAGTAACCCGCCATTTCACACAGGCCAAAAAACGGACTATGCCATTGCTCGTAAATTTTTGAGTAGTGCTCGCAAACATTTGAAGAAAAATGGCGCTTTGTATATCGTTGCGAATCGCTTTTTACCTTGGCCAGAGGTTATCGAAGAACACTTTGGACACTGTGAAACGCTTGTTGATGATGGTCGTTACCGAGTTTACGAAGCCATTCGTCGATAAAATAAGCGTTTTATCGTTTAGGCGATTACTCTTTTGTTAACGATTTGCTAACATAAATAAACATAAACAATAATTAAGTTGAGCTGTTAACTGAATGCATACGATTTCACTGAAGCGCATACTCATTTATCTGGTGCTACTGGTCACCAGTTTTGCGCTGCTCATTGGCTTTACAATAAATATTGTCAGTCAGGTTGGACAGTTCGAAAAGTCGCTTCAGGAACAAGCACTCTCTTACACGCGAATTATCGCCAGTAATGCTGCACGAACTATCGTATTCGACGACTCTGCTTCTGAAAAACAGAGGCTGGGCACTTTTCAGAATACGCCTTTTATTGAGCATATTCATGTTTATAAAATGGACGAAACAAGTGGGCAACTGACTTTTTTTTCCAGTTATAACAAGCAAGGCTTAGCGCCTATTCCGGCCCGCTTTTCCAAGTTAGAGCGTTTAACGTCACCTAAAGTTAACGACTCCAATATAGAGGTTTCTCAACCGGTCACCCTGGACGGTGAGGTTATAGGTTATGTCTACCTAAGAGGCTCCCTCGAGCAAGTTCGATTGTTCATGTGGCGCTCGATAGCGGTAGCTATTGTAGTGGCCCTAGTGACATTACTCGCATGCTGGCTAGCAACCCTAAGACTGCGTAAAGCAATAGTTCAACCTCTCGACTCGGTCGTTGATGTTGTTTCACAAGTTGCCCGGGACAAAAACTATTCACTGCGTTTGCCCTCGTCACAATTAGCTGAGTTTGACATGATGGCTCAAGCTTTCAACACCATGCTTGACCGAGTGCAGCAACACATTACTCGCCAGCGCCGTGCCGAAGAAGAAGCCAGCCAGTTAAACACTCAACTAGAGCAACAAGTCACACAACGAACTCAAGCGCTGAAAGAGTCAAATAGTGAACTTTTGAAAACCTTAGAGCAATTGCACCAGTATCAAGGGCAGCTAGTAGAATCGGAAAAAATGGCGTCACTAGGTGACATGGTCGCCGGTATTGCTCACGAAGTGAATACACCAATTGGACTGTCGGTTACTGCATCCACTTTGCTGCAAGACAAACTTGCCATCATGCAAGAGAAGTTTGATGCTAAACGCATTTCTACCAACGAATTTGAGCGTTTCCTGAATGATTGCGACGAAAATCTGCAAATTATTTACCGCAACTTAAACAGAGCTGCCGACTTAGTCACCAGCTTCAAGCAAGTTGCTGTAGACCAGTCATCGGAAGTTGACCGTGACATTGAAATAAACAGTTTCATGAATGACGTACTGATGTCCGTGAAGCCACGTCGTTTAAACCCTGAACGCTTCCCCATTAATATTCACTGCGAAGGCGACATACAGGTGCGGGCGAAAGCAGGTCCACTGAACCAAATACTCATGAACCTTATTATTAATTCTATGGTTCATGCGTTCGATGGCCGTGACCAGGGACAAGTAGACATAAGCTTTCAGTTAATGAACGATAACGAACTGGAAATTGTCTACACCGATAACGGCTGTGGCGTTGACGCTGACATTAGCCGTAAGATATTTGATCCTTTTGTGACAACAAAGCGTGGTTCCGGCGGCAGTGGTTTAGGTCTGCATTTAGTTTACAACCTTGTCACGCAGGTACTGGGTGGAAACATCCACTTTTTCAGTGAAGAGGATAACGGCGTTGAATTTATTATTCGCTTTCCGGTCACCGTGCTCAGCAATGCTTGAAAAATTTGAAACAAAAGTCATAATGTAACGTCATAACTTTTATAATTTGACGCTAACTTTCACGTCAAGCGACGAACTTTCCGGGAAAATCAACGCTTATGAATGCCAGAATACTGATTGTTGAAGATGAAGTCGTTACCCGCCAGACTCTAACTCGTTTATTCCAACAGGAAGGCTATGAAGTATTTGACGCGGCGGACGGTCTGCAAATGGAAAACATTATGCGCCAGGAGCGTGTGGATGTTGTCATTATGGACGTCAATTTACCGGGAAAAAACGGCTTAGAGCTTGCCGAGTCACTGCGTGAAAGAGACAACATTGGTCTTATTTTCCTGACAGGCCGCGATAGCGAAGATGATCGTCTACTTGCTCTTGAGCTCGGTGCTGACGACTACCTTATTAAGCCTTACAACCCGAAAGAGTTAACCATTCGAGTTCGTAACTTATGCCGTCGTATTGAAGCATCACGCTCAAGCAATCCAGTAGAAAGTAACAGCGTTGAATTCCGTTTCCACGGCTGGCGTTTGAATAGTGACAGTCGCTGCCTGTACTCACCAGACAACCAAATGTTCCGTTTGCCGAAAAGTGAGTACCGCGCGCTAGAGCTGTTTTTAACTCATCCGGGTCGTATTTTAGATCGTGAGACTCTGGTCAAGCGTATGTTAGACCGAGAATTACGTCCTAATGATCGTACCGTTGACGTTGCTATTCGTCGCATTCGCCGTCATTTCGAGTCACACCCGGAAACGCCAAACCTAATAACCACCATCCATGGTGAAGGCTATCGGTTTATTGGTGAGGTTGATCAGCAAGCTCAATGATGAGTTGCTAACCAAGCGTCAATTTGTTGCCGATGCGGGATAACCGCGTCGGCCCACTCTATCAGCCAGCGCTCTACCTGCGGCCATTCCCATTTTTCTTTCTCTACTCGCTTCATCATTTCAGCTAGTTCAGTAAGTCCAACAGAACTGCATGCACCCTTTACTTTATGCGCTTGTTTGCGGAGCTCTTCTTCTTTTCGCTCTTTGGCAGCTGTATGAATAAGCTTCGCGTACTCCTGAATGACACCGTCAAAGGTGGCTAACGTTGTTTTCAGGCCGTCAACACCCAGTGAGTCAACGTACTGCTGCAATAATTCGGTATCGATAACCGATTTTTCTGACATTTTGTTACTCCGTCAATCCAAAACTCTATCCTCGGCGTAATTACTGTTTTAGTCAACTCCCCGGCCTGTTTGTCAGGGAGAATCGATTAGGGCAATCGGTGTCACCCGATGGAATTCTGCGCTATAATGCCCGACTTTAAGACTGAGCCAAATTGATAGAGATCAACTCGGCCCTGACAATATTCACAAAATTTTTGGAGTTCACAACGAATGCCAACAGTTATGCCCGACGTAGCCAACCAAACACAGGCCCAGACAGAGGGAACCCTGGATTGGGTTGGCATGAGCAATATTGAAGTTCCATTGATGGTGGCAGCGGCCGGCGCTTCTGAACGCCCTGTAGCAGCTCATGTGGAAGCTTTTGTTAACTTAAAAGATCCGAAGACCAAAGGCATTCACATGTCGCGTCTTTATTTACTGTTGGACGAGTTATCAACCAACGGTGAGCTCAGTCACGAATCATTAAAGCAGTTGCTGAATGACTTTATTGAGAGTCATAAAGACATCAGTAACCAAGCGTTTATTAAGTTCGACTTCGACTATCATCTGCGTCGTAAATCGTTAATAAGCAAAAAGCAGGGCTGGAAAGCATACCCAGTCAGCCTAACTGGCCGTTATGACGCGGGCACCCTGAACCTCGAGCTGTCTGTTGATGTCCCTTACTCATCAACTTGTCCGTGCTCTGCAGCGCTTGCACGCCAACTAATACAGGACGCATTCAGTGAGAAATTCGCTGGGCAGGACACTGTCGACGCAGCAACTATGCACGAATGGCTTGGCTCTACCGAAGGTATTGTGGCTACTCCTCACAGCCAGCGTTCAGTTGCTGAAGTCAAAGTTCAGCTTAGTGAAAATGTCACCGACTTCCCAATTGTCGAGTTAATAGACGCTGTGGAAGGTGCTTTAAAGACCCCAGTTCAAGCCGCCGTTAAACGTGAAGACGAGCAGGAATTTGCTCGCTTAAACGGACAAAACCTAATGTTCTGCGAAGATGCATCTCGCCGCTTGCAGCACACACTGAACCAGATGCCGAATTTCCGCGATTTCTGGCTGCGCGTGAACCATTATGAGTCTCTGCACGCACACGACGCGGTCAGTGTTACCACTAAAGGTGTCCCCGGCGGCTATAAAGCCTAAAGAATTAAGCTGTGTCATAAAGTATGGCACAGCTTTTGCTTCATACCTCATGTAGCGTCAATTTTCTGATGAGGTGTGAAAATGGAAATTATCCTGTTGTTGTTTGTTGTAGTTCTTATTGCGGTTGCTGTTATTGCAAGCCGTATGTCGGAGAACTATGTGCCCTACCCTTATAAACTCAAAGACGTGTCATTGTGCACGGCCCAGGAAGACCAGTTTTTGACACTTCTGGAAAAGTCTGTCGGTAATGAGTTTCGTATTTTCACAAAAGTACGCTTAAGCGACATTGTTACCGTTCGCTCTGGACTATCGGCTTCGGCACGCAAAGATGCCCAGCAAAAAGCCAGTCAACGAATTCTGGACTATGTTCTGTGTGATATCGACACTATGCAAGTGAAGGCAGCTATTGAGCTTGAACCGAATCAGTCATCGTTGCAGCAACAAAAACGCAATTTGTTCCTGAAAAACACGCTAGCTGCAGCGGGCTTACCCTTCCTTCGCTTTAAAGCCAAGCCAGGATACCGAGTTGCCGAATTACATGACTATATTCATGGAAAAATTCGCCAGGCTGAACATGTTCGAGCTGCAGTTCCGACCAATAAAGATAAGAATAACCAGCCAATTGCCGCTTAAGCCTTGCCGTGGCAATATGACGGCATGACCGTCGAACTGTTTAAAGAATTACTATTTTCACCTTTTGGCCTCGCTCTGCTGGCTTTGTTGGCAGAGCGATGGTTCCCCTGGCCTGAGCAATGGCACCCTTTTGCCGTGTTGCGGCTAATGGCCGCCTACATGAGCGGCAAAGTGAACAAGCCAGACCGCCCTTCTAGCCAGCAAAAAATTGCCGGTTTTTTAGCATTACTGACCATGCTTCTACTGGTTCTATTACCAGCCGCTATCGTTTTCGCCGGCGCTGAAGTGTCTTTAGCCATAGGTTGGCTGATTCTTTTAGTCAGCCTACGCCAACAAGCAGTCCGGCAAGCCACTCATCTGTCCGAGCAGCATTTATCAAAAGGTCGCAAAAATGCGGCACGCGCCTGGTTAACGCGGGTTACCTGGCGCGATTGCGACCTACTCAGTGAACACGGTATTGCTAAAACCAGTATTGAGTTACGGGCGACTAGCATTCTAGAAAGCCGCTTTGCTCCCTTGTTATTCTGGTGTCTCGGCGGACCGTTAGCCGCCCTTGGCGTACGTGTTTTGGCCGAACTTAAAGAGGTTTGGCCCACCGCGCAGGCTCGCTACCGACACTTTGGTCAGGCAACCGCTTGGTTGTACGCTATTACGCATTTTTTACCCTCATTTGTTCTGTCGTTATTCGCCCGGGCGGTTGGGCTATTTCGTCGCAATACACCGAAAATAGAACCACTCAAGCGTAACCCAGTGTTTCCGACAATATTGCTCAGTTGGCTACAAAGTTTCAGTTATTGTCATAAAGTGACTCTTGGCGGGCCTATACAAGCCGCCGGTATTCGTATTAGTCGCCAGCGTTTTGGCGGCCGTCCGGCAGAGTTGCTACTGCCTCAAGCGGCTCGCTGGCAAAGGCTTTGGCAAGGTTTCTTCATTACTTGTCTGTTAATTGGACTTTTTACCTTGTTCATTTATCGACCCTGACTGACTCATCGGGTATACTACGCGCCCTAATAAGGCAACCATTTGAAATTATGAAAACCATTGATGTAATCGGCATTGGCAACGCGCTGGTGGATCAGGAATTTGAAGTCACAGACGACTTCCTGCAAAAACACAACCTTAAAAAAGGCATGATGGAGTTAATTGACGAAGACGCTCAAAATACTCTTATTGCCGAACTCTCTGAACTTGGCGAATTGAAAAAGCAGTGTGGTGGTGGCTCAGCCGCTAACTCTCTGGTTGCTTTTGCTCAGTTCGGCGGCAATGCTTACTACTGCTGCAAAGTCGCTGACGACGAAGCCGGCATGTTCTATCGTCAGGATTTAGAGCAAGTCGGTATCGAAACTAGCCTTAAAAACCAGCAAAACCCGGGCATTACCGGACGCTGCCTGGTTATGGTGACTCCAGACGCAGAACGCACCATGCGCACGCACTTGGGTATTACGGCAGACTTATCGACTACCGAAATCGATGATCACGCCATTGCTGCTGCCAACTACTTATACATTGAGGGATACCTGATTACGTCAGATATTGCTCGCGGTGCTATTCAGCATGCGAAGAAAGTTGCTCGCGAGAATGACACCAAGTTGGTAATGACCTGTTCAGACCCAGCTATGGTTAAGTTCTTCCGCGATGGCATTGACGAAATTCTAGACGGTGGTGTCGATTTAATGTTCTGTAACCGTGAGGAAGCCGAATTATTGACGGGGAAAGAAGATCCTCAAGCGGCATTGAGCGTATTACTAGACAAAGCTGACACCGTCGCCATTACGCTGGGCAAAGACGGCGCTATTATTGCCAACAAAGAGCGCCAAGTTCATATACCCGGCGTTCCAGTTAAAGCAATAGATACCAACGGTGCCGGCGATATGTTTGCAGGTGCTATGCTGTATGGATTAACTCAGGGAATGTCTCTGGAAAATGCTGGTCGCTTAGCAAGTCATGCTGCCGCTGAACTGGTTACTGAGTTTGGAGCACGCTTGGACAAAGCGCGCCAACAGCAGTTAATTGAACGCGTTATGAACGCTGAAACTGCATAGAATTCACGAAAATTACTGAAAAGAGAGTCGTTATGAGTGTAGAAAATTCGCAAGACTACAAAGTCGCTGATATAAGCCTCGCTGACTGGGGCCGTAAAGAAATTGCTATTGCTGAGTCGGAAATGCCGGCGTTGATGACGATTCGTCGCAAATACGCAGCGAGCAAACCTTTAGCGGGCGCACGCATTATCGGCTGTATTCACATGACTATTCAGACGGCTGTGTTAATCGAAACACTGCTGGAGCTAGGCGCAGAGGTGCGTTGGTCTTCGTGCAATATTTTCTCTACTCAGGACCACGCTGCTGCCGCTATGGCTGCTGCAGGCGTACCTGTTTTCGCCTGGAAAGGTGAAACCGAAGAAGAGTATGAATGGTGCCTGAAACAAACTTGTCATAAAGACGGCGAACTTTGGGACGCGAACATGATTCTGGACGACGGCGGCGACTTAACGCTGATGATCCATGACGAGTTCCCTCAAATGCTGGAAAAAATTCACGGCATTACCGAAGAAACCACCACCGGCGTTCACCGCCTGCTGGATATGCTGGAAAAAGGCACCTTGAAGGTTCCAGCCATTAACGTGAACGACGCTGTAACTAAGTCAAAAAACGACAACAAATACGGTTGCCGCCATTCACTGAATGATGCTATCAAGCGTTCGACCGACCACCTATTGTCTGGTAAAAAAGCACTGGTTGTAGGTTATGGCGACGTAGGTAAAGGCTCTGCCGCAAGTCTGCGTCAGGAAGGCATGATTGTTAAGATCAGCGAAATTGACCCAATTTGTGCGATGCAAGCATGCATGGACGGCTTTGAAGTGGTCTCTCCTTATATCGATGGTCAAAACAAGGGTAACGGCGAGAACATTAACAAAGACTTGCTGGGCAATACCGACCTGATTGTCACCACAACCGGTAATATGGATGTGTGCGACCGTTATATGCTGGCTGCGCTTAAGCCTACGGCCCTGGTTTGTAACATTGGTCACTTCGATAACGAAATTGACACCGCCTTCATGCGCAAAAACTGGCGTTGGGAAGAAATAAAGCCACAAGTTCACAAAATCTACCGCTCAGACGATGACAACGACTATCTCATTCTCCTGGCAGAAGGTCGTTTGGTGAACCTGGGTAACGCAACCGGCCACCCAAGCCGCGTTATGGACGGCTCTTTCGCAAACCAAGTGTTAGCGCAAATTCACTTGTTTGAACAGAAGTTCGCTGACATGGAAATTAAACAGCAGGAAGAATATCTGCGCGTTGAGGTTCTGCCTAAACAACTGGACGAAGAAGTAGCTCGCTACATGGTTCAAGGCTTTGGTGGTGTCATTACACAGCTAACACCAGAACAAGCCGACTACATTCATGTAGAGGTTGAGGGTCCATTCAAGACTGACGAGTATCGCTACTAATGAGCGAAGTCATATATCGTCAAATAACGGCTGCCGATGAGGCGGCCGTTATTGATCTGGCCAACGAAGTTCATGGCGACAACTACTTATCGCCAGAGAGCTTTCAGCATTACTTACAAGCAGGCACCGTTGAAGATGTTCAGTTGAACTGGCTGGCTCTGAAGGACGGACAAATGCTAGGTGTTCGCCTGACATTGGCCCCTGGTCAATGGCCCATAGATAGTTTTTGTACACCATCCGAGTGGCCTTTCCCCGCAGAAGAGCTGTGCTACTTTAAATGCGCTGCTGTCTCAGAAAAAGCCCGCGGTTTAGGCATTGGTAAAACCTTACTGCAACGCAGTATTGACAGCGCTAAAGAGCTTGGCTGCAAAGGCGGTCTGGCACACATTTGGATGCAAAGCCCCAAAAACAGCGCCTATGAATACTTCACTCGCTGCGGTGGCGAAATGATTAAACAGCATGAAAAACGCTGGTATAAAGCCTCAGTAGAGGACGGCTACTACTGCCCAGTGTGTGACGGCATCTGCTACTGCAACGCCGGCGAAATGCTGCTGAAGTTCGATACGTAAGGCTGCGAATAGCGAGCGCTGAGGTTGCATGGGGCCGGGACAGATTGCTCACTTGTTTCGCTTGAGCATTGAAGGCCTCTGTGGCGGAGACGCGACAAGCTCATCCATGAGGGCTTGACGAAGGCCATCCATGGCCTTCGACACTCCACCACAGAGGCCTTCAATACTCGTAACGCTTACAAGTGAACAATCTGCCCCTTTTGCTTCTTCTATAACGGCTAAGTTTGCTTTTTATCTGAGACTGGGAGAGTGAGCGCGCTAACGGTTACATAGGACTATTGTGGAGGTGTGCAGCGCCATGGATGGCGCAGCACAAGCCCTACAGGGACGTATTCACGGGCGTCCTCCATAATAGTCCTTGTAACCTCAGCGCTCACTACCTTCTTTCTCTGCTATAGGTGGTGATTATGTATGATCCTTTGGTTAATGCGCCTCCGGGGCCTCATGATGCTCCTGGAGCTAGTTATTGGCAGTTGCATACTCAGGCTGAATTTCCGCAATGCACTGATGCGCCAGAGGACGTGGACTTTGCAATAATTGGCGGCGGTTATACGGGTCTTAACGCGGCTCGGACGTTGGCTGAAAACGGACATTCTGTTGCTGTCTTTGAAGCAAACAACCTGGCTTGGGGTTGCTCGTCACGCAATGCTGGCTTTGTAATGAAAAGTACGGGCAGGCTGGGACTTTCAGCTTGGGCTAAGCGCTTTGGTGAGGACGTTGCTAAGGGTATAGCCCACGAGCATGGGTTAGGTTTAAGGCTTATTGAAAAAACCATTGAAGAGTGCCCTGAGCATTGCCAACGTCAAAGCGGCGGCTATTTAAAAGTTGCTCATAAGCTAGCGTCAATACCCCCCTTACAACAGCAATACGACAGTCTTAGACAATTTGAACAACCTGTTGAGTGGTTAGATAACAGCGCTTTACGTCAAATTATCGATAGTCCTCAAGCGCACGCAGCCCTTCGCTTTACTGACTGTTTTGCCGTTAACCCATTATTACTAGCCGCAGCAACAGCCCGCCGAGCCGCTAAAGCCGGAGCGCAACTCGTTGAACACTGCCCAGTCACTTCAGCGGCTTCTTTAGGTAAAAAAGGCGTTTATCTGGAAACAGCCAAAGGCAATGTACGGGCTCGTAAGCTATTAGTTTGTTCGAATGGCTATACATCCCAACAATTACTTCCCAAGCTCGCTAGCTGCTCTTTACCCGTACTTTCAAGCATTATAACCACACCACCGTTGTCACAAGAGCAGGCTGATAGTATTCGCTTGTCGCCAGAGTATGCCATCATGGATACACGGATTCTGAAGTATTACTTCCGCCTACTGCCTGACAACCGTTTATTATTTGGCGGTAGAGGAGCAATTCAGGGAAAAAATGCTGAAGACCCAGTCTTCGCCAAGCGATTGTTAAAAGCAATGCACCAAACATTCCCTCAGCTAAAAGGGATTACCCAATGGGACAACTTTTGGAGCGGCTGGGTCAGCGTATCACTTGACGATTATCCTCGCGTCGGCAAATTCAGCGACAACATATACGCCAGCATGGGGTACTGCGGCGCCGGTGTTAGTTTCAGCGCATTAGCCGGCCAACGATTAGCCGAATGCGCAATGGGAGCAGTTCTACCCAAACTACCCTATTATCAGTCACAACTAAAACCATTCCCCCTACCGAAGTTCCGCCGCCTGGGCCAATGGCTCTACTACCACTACGGTCGCCTACTCGACTGAAGGTGAGGTGGCAGATAGAGAGCGCTGAGGCTATAGGGGCTACTATGGAGGACGCCCGTGAATACATCCTTGTAGGGCTTGGGCAGCGCCATCCATGGCGCTGCACACCTCCATAGCAGCCCACTCTAACCGTCGGGCGCGCTCTCTATCCGCCATCTCCCCCGTATAAAGGGCAGGCTAGTCGCTTGCAAGCGTTACGAGTGTTGAGTCCTTCTGTGGCGGAGTGTCGGAGGCCATGGATGGCCTTCGTCAAGCCCTCATGGATGAGCTCGTCGCGTCTCCGCCACAGAAGGACTCAATGCTCAAGCGAAGCAAGTGAGTAGCCTGCCCTGGAGCTACAGGCCGAAGACTATTTTCTCGCTTTTGAGGAGGCGGGCTATGTATTTTATGAGCAATAAAGCGGCGGCTAAGGTGGCTATGGCGCTTATCACTGTGCCCATAACGTTAATAGACTCTCCGCGAATGAGTGACAGAAAAGCCTGATGTTGTCCGGTGAGAGGCAAGTAATAGAGTATTGGGTTTTTAAGTCGGGCAAACTCTACGCCAAAGGATGCCGCCATTGGAATAATCAACAGGAAGCTAATATAAGTCTGTGCTTCTTTGAAGTTTTTCGCCCGAAAAGAAACGAACAGCTGTAATGCGGTTGCAAATAGCGCTAGCGGCACAAGCAGTAAGAACATGAGTAGCATCATACCAACGCTAAAATTCACGTTCATACCAATTTCGTGAAGTGGCACGTAAGCAAAAATAATTGGAATAATAATCAGCGACAGCGCGGCACCAAATAGGGAAAAGGTAGAGGCTGTCAGAGCCTTCCCTGTCACTATGTCCCAAGTGCTTAATGGCTGGCTCAACAAGAACTCAAGTGAGTTTCGCTCTCGCTCCCCGGCACTAATATCAATAGCCACGTTCATGCCTGACCAAAACACTGACAAAATAATAAATACCAAAACGGAGCCCATAATCAGTGCTGCTTTCGAGCCCTTTGTGGCAACGTCCTGCTTTTGCAGCTGAATAGGCTGCACAACGCGTGGGTCAACACCACGAAGAATGAGCCTATAACTGGCAATTTGACTGCTATAGGCTTGTACCGCCTTTTCGACACGCTTGATATCAGTTTGCTGCTTTTGAGAAGACCAATCTGCTTTTAACTCAACTTCAACAGGCTCGGCGTCAGCAATTTTGGTCGACCAGTTTTCTGGTAGTCGCAAAATAATAGGGACTTCGTTTTCTGACCAATCGCCTTGCTTTTCAACAATGCCGTTCTCGTTCAAAAACTCGACCAATTGCGGTGCGTATTCTTTACCTTCTATCTCGATACCGACATCGGCTTGGTCAGTCAGCTGTGAAATCAAGAAGAAAAACGCCACTGCCATAAGCATAGGGCCAAAAAACGCATAAGACATTGCCGCAAATACTGAACGCTTATCGCGTATTGCGTCGCGGAACTCTTTTTTCCATACGGTAGTTAATGCACTCATTACGCCGCAATTCCTTCGTCCGTTCCGATAATTTTAACGAAAGCATCTTCGAGCTGCTCTTCACCTGTCATCTGACACAACTCTTCCGGTGTGCCTTCTGCCGCTACTTTTCCTGCGGCCATCACAACAACGCGATCACACAGTGCAGCGACTTCCTGCATAACGTGACTGGAGAATAATATACAGGTTCCCTGTGCCCGTTGTTCTCTAAGCACATCGCGCAAAATGCGAGTACTCATAACATCCAGACCGCGACTTGGCTCATCCAAAATAAGGTGCTTGGGGCTGTGTACCAAAGCCTGAGCCAATGCCACTTTCATGCGTTGCCCTTGAGAAAAGCCACCTGTACGGCGGTCAGCCAACTCTTCAATATCCAGCTTTTTAATTACTTGAGATACCGCTTCTTTTAGAGTGCTACCACTTAGTCCATGCAGCTCAGCAAAATAAGCCACTTGCTCACGCACGGTCAAACGTTCATAAAGCCCGAATTTATCCGGAAAGATACCTAAATTTTTGCGCGCGCCCATTGGGTTTACGTTAGCATCAACGCCTTCTATTTCCGCCTTCCCTTCATCTGCTTGTAGTAAGCCGTAAATAATGCGAAGGCAGGTGGTTTTTCCTGCGCCGTTGGGGCCTAGCAAGCCTGTGATTTCTCCGTCTTTTGCATGAAAACTCAGCGAGTTTAGGGCCTGCACACTCTTAAAGGTTTTACTCAGTTCATCGACATTAATCATTTTACAGCCCCTCTCCGTTTTGATTTAACACAAAGGGCTTCAACCGTTGCTGCTGCAAACAGCTACCGTCAAGAGCACTGACGTCTGCGGTTTCAATAAACTCAGCGATGAGAGTGTTGGCACAGGTGTGGCTTGCAATGGTATGGCTTGCATTTGGCGCCACTAAGTGCCTACTGTTGGGTAATGTGTCGGCAGCTAACTCTCCCCACGAAGGCGGCGTTACCGGATCCAACTCTCCCGACAACAGTAATACAGGCTTATCACTAACGACCGGTTCTGCCCAATAAGATGGCACCGGCGCCGACTTCCAGCCCTTGCACATGTCAATGAATGCATCTCCGGTGCGGGCACCAATAAATTGATTGTCTCCGTCTTCTGCTAGCAGCTGCTCGGTCGCACGAGGTAAGTCCTCGCTGCACACTACCGATAGCATTAGACCGAGATAAATACTGCTTTGTGACATTGTGCCGCCCATTAACCCCAATACAGCTTTGTAGTTTTTCTCCGAAGCCGAATGGATCGCATAAGGCAACAGCTGACGTGTATTTGGGTGATATAACGCCATACGCACAATAGAACTAAAACGCCCGGGTGTTAAGTTTATGGTAATAGGTTCGAAAGACAGAGGATCATGCGTATCCAGCAGTACGTCCTGTTTTTCTAAAGCGGACATAACATCAAAATAGTCTTGCTCTAAATTGGGAAACTGTTCCTGACAAGCAGCTTGCTCTTCACAGTTCTTCAGCATAGCTTCAAATGCTTGTGCCCCATGTTGACCAAACGGACCAATTATCACTTGAGGCGGAGCTACGGCATCTAAGGTAGCAGTACGCACAGATTCCGGCGCTTCTCGTAAGTAGGTTAACCCAACCCGAGTTCCATAAGACCCACCGTATAAGTTCAGTTGCTGAACACCTAAATGCTCTCGAACTCTTTCAAAGTCCTTAACAGCATTCACCGTGTGGTATTGGGTCGTGTCGGTATCTGAATACTTTTGTAGGCAGTCTTCTGTTAGCTCAGCTAAATCCTGGTCGTCGTCGCTTCGTATCAGTTCATCCGGACGACTGATATCACATTCAAGAGGATGACTTTTCCCTGTGCCACGCTGATCGATCAGCAAGATATCTCGCTTCTGGCGAACCTTATCGAACATTCGGGAAATCATCGGTGCCAACTCGGTGGCTGCCTGACCTGGGCCGCCCGCTAAAATCAGCATTGGGTCGGACTTTGCGCCTTCCTGAATTGCCGGAAGCACCGCGTAATGCAAGCCTATTTGCTTACCTTGTGGTTTCTCATAGTTTTCAGGAACTTGAACAATCCCGCATTCCAACCGTTCCTGAATTCCCGGCAGGTAGCACTCATTATCGATTGTGTCCGTAGTTTTTTGTTGTTGTGCTTGGACGTTACTATTAAACGCGCTCAACACCAACAACGGTATGGAAACAAGCATCCACTGTTTCATAATCAGTCCAGTTGAATTGAATCACAGTGAGTTATTGTCGTTGAGAAGTGGAAAAAATAAAAGGTAAGTAACTGAAAGAATTGTTAGAAGATGTAAAAAAAACCCGCAGGCTAAGCTTGCGGGTTTTTAGTAATTCATTTTAGCTTTGTAATTAAAGGCCTGCGCGCTCTTTAATTGCTACAGCAATCGGCGAGCCGCCGTGACCGTTAGACTGTGCCCATTCGTAGTCACCAGAGCTTTTCAGTTCGTCTACTGATAAACGTCCAACAATAAACTCGCCAATGTCTTGTGAGCCATTTGCCATTGCGAACTGCAATAAGCTTTGACCATTACACTGGATGCCTGAATAGATGTCACGGACACGCACGCGTGAGTCACGTAACTTTTTACGCATACGCATGGTGTCGTCACCCTGAACGTAGGTGCAAAGGCTTAACGCCAATTCGTTCGCTTCTGCGTTTTTTGAAAAAGTTGCGCCAGTTACTGCAACCGCAGCCATCAAGGTGCCTAATACAATCGCTTTCATCTAAAACCCCATCACAAGATTGTTCAAAAATTCATCAGGATGATACTACGATATGAGTCGCTCTGCAATGGGCTGCAAGTCACGTAAGTGACTGAAATTATAACGTCTTATTAACGTTTCCTATCGAAAATAAGGGTAGTAAAATCGTTGGAGTTTCGGTCGTTTGCGGCAAAGTTTTGCCTTTCTATCTCTTGCCAGTCAGCGACTTCCTCGTAATCAGGAAAGAAGGTATCGCCGTCAACATTTAGGTCTATTTTAGTGACATATAAGCGGTCTGCCAGGGGTAAAAATTTTTCATAAATTTTTCCGCCACCAATGACCATAACTTCTTCAGCGGGTCCTGCCGCTGCAATGGCTTGTTGCGGGCCATTAACCCAAAGCACTTGGCCGTCATGGGTTTCACGACTTTCAGAAGTTCTGCTTAGGACGATATTTTTACGACCAGGTAATGGGCGGCCAATTGACTCAAAGGTATTCCGACCCATAACAATTGGCTTACCCAAGGTAATTTTTTTGAAATATTGGAGCTCGTCGGGCAAGTGCCAAGGCATTTTATTGTCTTTTCCAATGACTCTATTGTCTGCCATTGCAACCACAAGCGATATTTTCATTTAGAATTACCTTTTTACTTCTGATAAATAACTTCGACGCCATGGTCGTCGTCGTCATCATCGTCGTCCTCGTCATCTTCGAAGTGCTCTTCCATGACATCTTCGTGATAACTGTCCCACTTAAACTCGACCGGATCCGCTTCTTCTGTTTCTTCCATATGGGGTACGGGCAAAGTTTCAATATAGTTCATGACTTCGCGACAAAGTTCTTGGACAGCTCGACCTTCTAGTGCAGCAATTTGGAACACAGGACCGTCCCAATCCAACTCTTTCACTAACGCGTCAACTTGCTCCTGGACTTCTTCATCCAATACCAAGTCAACTTTATTAATAACAAGCCAGCGTGGTTTTTCAGCCAACTTAGGACTGTATTTTTCAAGCTCGTCAATAATGATGCGAGCCTGTTCAGCGGGGTCTGTCTCGTCAAATGGTGCTAAGTCAACTAAGTGCAATAACAGTCGACAGCGCTCAAGATGTTTTAAGAAACGGATACCTAAACCAGCTCCTTCCGCAGCACCTTCAATTAACCCCGGAATGTCCGCTATAACAAAACTTTGGCCAGGTGCCGGTGTCACTACACCAAGGTTTGGAACCAAGGTAGTGAACGGATAATCTGCTACTTTAGGTTTAGCGGCAGATACCGAGCGTATAAACGTTGATTTACCCGCGTTAGGCATACCCAAAAGCCCAACATCAGCCAGCAACATCAGTTCCAGCTTTAAGTTGCGAACTTCACCAGGAGTACCGTCCGTCTTTTGGCGCGGAGCACGGTTCACACTGCTTTTAAAGCGCGTGTTACCAAGTCCATGAAAGCCGCCTTTAGCAACCAACAGCTTTTGACCGTGCTTGGTCAAGTCGCCCATGACTTCGCCAGTATCAATATCGGTCGCGCGAGTTCCCGGAGGGACAGGTAAAGTAATGTCGCTGCCCCGCTTACCAGTGCAGTTTTTACCCATACCATTTTGGCCACGCTCTGCACGGTGAAAACGCTCAAATCGATAATCGATAAGCGTATTCAAGTTTTCATCGGCTTGCAGGTAGACATCACCACCATCGCCACCGTCACCACCGTCAGGACCGCCTTTGGGTATGTATTTTTCGCGGCGAAAACTAATACAGCCATTACCACCGTCGCCAGCGTCGACACGAATTTCTACTTCATCAACGAATTTCATCGCAATCTGCTACTTATCACTTATTAAATATTGTGCAAAATTCTAGCACATAAGAAAAAGCCCCGCCGTAATGGCAGGGCTTTCGAACCGAAACTTTTCAGTTTATGTGGCATTATTAGTCAGTAATAACACTCACAAATTTACGGTTGTTCTTACCTTTCGTTTCGAAAGATACCTTGCCTTCTGAAGTCGCGAACAACGTGTGATCTTTACCGATGCCAACGTTGCTACCAGCGTGGAATCGAGTACCGCGCTGACGAACCAGGATGTTACCTGCAAGAACCGATTCACCACCGAAGCGCTTAACACCTAAGCGTTTACTCTCTGAATCGCGACCGTTTTTAGTAGAACCACCAGCCTTTTTATGTGCCATGTCGTTACTCCTTAATTAGCTATTGATACCAGTGATTTTCACTTCAGTGAACCACTGACGATGGCCTTGTTGGCGACGAGAGTGCTTACGACGACGGAACTTAACGATGTTAACTTTATCGCCACGACCGTGATCAATCACTTCTGCTTTCACTTTACCACCGGATACGAACGGAGCACCGATGTTTACATCGTTGCCGTCAGAAACCATCAAAACCTGGTCGAATTCAACTACATCACCGGTAGCTGCTTCCAGTTTTTCCAGGCGGACGATTTGGCCTTCAGACACACGGTGCTGCTTACCGCCACTTTGGAATACTGCGTACATATTATTCTCCACAACCCAATTGGGTATCCAAATTCAAATCAGGGCGCGAATTGTACGTAATCCCGTCAACGATCGCAAGCCCTAATTTGCCGCCTTTAGAGTTTCCGAGCCCGTTGAATTAGTGTACCATCTGGTTTCCGTTAAATTTTGTAAATTTCAGATATCTATGATGGATATGCAGTCCATTAACGCATTAGCCAAAAACGACATGTTGGGTGTGAATGCGCTTATTGGTGAACAACTAAAATCCGACGTTGCGTTAATCAACCAGCTGGGTATTTATATCGTCAATAGCGGCGGTAAACGCCTACGCCCCCTGCTGACGGTGATAACCGCCCGAGCCTTGGGCTATGACGGCAAAGACCACCAAAAACTCGCCACCATTATAGAGTTTATTCATACCGCAACACTACTACATGACGATGTTGTCGATGAATCTGATTTACGCCGTGGCCGCAAAACGGCAAACGCCGTATTCGGTAATGAAGCCGCAGTATTAGTGGGTGACTTTCTCTACACCCGCGCATTCCAGCTTATGGTCGACTTGGACTCCTTGCGTATCTTGCGCATTTTAGCCGATGCCACCAATATTATTTCTGAAGGCGAAGTCTTACAGTTGATGAACTGTAATGACCCGGATACCTCTGAAGAAAGCTACTTCAACGTCATTTACGGCAAAACCGCCAAGCTGTTTGAAGCCGCAACGGAGTTAGCAGGTGTACTTACAGGGCAGGACGAAAAGCTTACGGCTCAATTGGCGGACTACGGCCGCTATTTAGGTACTGCTTTTCAACTTGTAGATGATTTACTGGATTACACAGCTGACAGCGACTCAATGGGCAAGAATGCCGGTGATGATTTAGCCGAAGGTAAACCAACGCTACCACTGTTATACGCCATGTGGAATGGCAACGATGTAGAGCAGAAACTGATTCGCGAAGCGATAGAGCAAGGCGACGGACGCGAGCACTTACAAACCGTGCTAACTGCTATGGAACGCACTGGAGCACTGCAATACACTCGCGAGAAAGCATTAGAAGCCGCCGAACAAGCACGCCAGTCATTAAACGAGCTACCAGACTCCGACTACAAACAAGCCCTGCTGACCCTAGCCCACTTGGCAGTCGACCGAGTGACGTAAGAAATGTCTTGGGGGGCAGGCTGCTGGCTTGCTTCGCTTGAGCATTGAAGGTTTTCATGGCGGAGACGCTACGAGCTCATCCATGAGGGCTTGACGAAGGCCATCCATGGCCTTCGACACTCCGCCATGAAAACCTTCAACACTCGTAACGCTCGCAACCCAACAGCCTGCCCCTTTTAGGCTACATACCTTTCAGCAAGTAGCGTGGAAATGTTGGGGTAGGTCAGTATTGGCGAAAAGTCATTGCAGGGTTATCTGGAGAAAGTGTGCAGCGCCAAGGATGGCGCTGCCCAAGCCTTACAGGGACGTACTTGCAGGCGTCTTTCGGAAGATAACCTGCAATGGCCAGCCAATGCTGGCCTGCCCCAATATTTTCAAGAGCGGATAGCTGAAAGCTTAGCTGGCGAAGTCGATGCCTTTTTGGATATCGCCTTTCAGGCCGTCAAGCATGTCGTCCATGCATTTTTGTTCGTATGCACTTAGCTTGCCGTAAGACAGAATTTCTTCGGCACCATTTTTGCCTAAGCGTACTGGCTGTGCGAAGAACTTAGCGTTATCGCCAGGACCTTCTACGTAAGTGCACTCAATAGTGTCCTGACCTTGCAGGCCTTTTAGCAATGACAATGCAAAGCGTGCTGCTGCCTGACCCATAGATAGGGTTGCTGAACCGCCGCCGGCTTTTGCTTCAACGACTTCAGTACCTGCATTCTGGATACGGTGAGTTAAGTCTTTGATTTCTTGCTCAGTAAACTCAACGCCTTCAACTTGTGACAGTAACGGCAGAATCGTTGTACCGCTGTGCCCACCAATAACTGGCACGTTTACGTTTTCAGGGTTAAGACCACGCAGTTCGCCAACAAACGCTTCTGAACGGATAACGTCCAAAGTGGTAACACCGAACAGCTTACGCTTATCGTAGCAACCTGCTTTTTTCAATACTTCAGCAGCAATAGGAACGGTCGTGTTTACCGGGTTGGTGATAATACCAACACAAGCGTCAGGGCAGTTGTCTGCAACGCCTTGTACTAAGTTTTTAACGATACCCGCGTTCATGTTGAACAGGTCAGAGCGATCCATACCTGGCTTACGTGGTACGCCGGCTGGAATTAATACGATGTCGCTGCCAACTAATGCTGACGCAAGGTCGTCTTTACCGAAGCCTGTGACTTTTACGTCGGTAGGGATATGGCTTAGATCAACCGCAACACCTGGAACTACTGGCGCAACGTCATACAAAGATAACTCTGAACCTGCTGGAAGTTGTGTTTTCAAAAGTAATGACAATGCCTGGCCGATACCACCGGCCGCACCTAATACGGCTACTTTCATCTCAGACTCCGTTTTGTTTGTCGATTAGAACTGCATAAACATGCAGAATTTGGTGCAAAACTGTACTTGAATACGCTGTTAAATACAACTGACGAGCCTTTTATAACAAAGCTCGAATAGCGTCACAGAATGCAGTAAACTGGTCGCATTATAGCATAAAATGACAGTCAGGAAGCGGCACGATAATGGTGAAAGATCAATTAATTGACGCCTTCAAAACGTTACTTCGTGAAGAACGTTACGGTTCGCAAGGCGAGATAGTTAACGTACTGAAAGAGCAAGGCTTTGAGAACATTAGCCAGTCGAAAGTGTCGCGTATGCTTAGTAAGTACGGTGCCGTCAGAACCCGTAACGCAAAGCAGGAAATGGTGTATTGTTTACCGCCTGATTTAGCCGTACCCTCTACTAAGGCGCCATTAAGCCAGCTTGTACTGGATATTCAGCATAATGATATCATGGTAATTATCCGGACCAGCCCCGGAGCCGCGCAACTTATTGCCCGTTTACTCGACTCGGTTGGTAAAAAAGAAGGCGTGCTGGGAACCATTGCCGGCGACGACACTATTTTTATTGCACCGGTAAAAGTACAAGACATTGATTTTACACTGCAAAAAGTCAAAGAGTTGTTTGCCAATCAGTCAGTACTGCCGTCTTCCTGATTAACGGGTAGCTCTCTGTTTTCTAAGAGAAAACGCGTTGACGGAACAAAAAAGCTGGAATTCAAAACGGCTTGAGAGTAATCGAGTATCGGGTCGTATTGCCCCTGCTCATCGGCGTAATAACGTGCCTTTAACCACTCGACAACACTTTTAGGCGCATGAGAAAAGTACATTCCTAACAACCCTTGCTCGCGCAAGTCGCCCCAAGGCATGTTTTGCCGTAACAAAGGTATTGGCTGTTCATTCTTATCCATTAGTTTCGCTTTAGCAGCATGAGTGACGCCGTCGATCATTGCCTCTGGTAAACGCTCGCCGGAGACTTTCTCTCGTCCCATAATCTGCTCCTGCTTTTCCGGGCCTAAGTAATCCCAACGCCGTAAGTCATAGCGAATTTTCTGAACAAACAAATAACTACCGTCAACAAAGGCAGTGTCGTCAGCTGCGTTTATTAGCGAGGCTTCGCGTTTGCGCATACCTCTTGGGTTATCAGGGGCATCAATAAAGCCCAGCAGGTCACGGCCGTCTAAATAACGAAAGGAACGGATTTGCTCTGCCACTTCAATGTCATAACCAAACCACTCCATAATGGTTCTGCCTGCTAAATAATTGGCATCGAATCGGTCGCAGCGTATATGTAAGACTAAGTCAAAAGGATGACGAGGCGCTTCCCGGTCTGCGTCGCTTAGCTCGGGGAATGCCTGCAGGTGAAGCGGTCGTTTATGCGGGTAAAGGATATCCCAATATTCAGCACCAATGCCGACAAAGCCGGTCAGCATGGCTTCAGAAAAGCGTGCATCTAAGTCCTGAATGATAGCCGGGAATCGAGACAGTTTACGGCGTAAACTCTCGACATCGTCACTCATGACATGACAAAACAAGGTTAAGCCGTGCAAATTTGGCTCGGCGTATATCCCTGATTGCGCTTTATCCACCCTTTTCTCCCGTTTAACTATTATTATTGTGAGTTCGCTGCATTGCTTTTTACATTAACTCATGCAAAAGGCATTATAGAATGCCTGTATTCGTTATGACACCGCAAGGAAAAATCATGCGTAATCTGATTCTTATTGGAAGTTTAATGGGGTTAACGGCCTGTGCGACGACAACGTCACAACAGCCGACCCAACAAAACGTTGCACAACAGAGTGTTGCTGAGCAATTTCACCAGTTGGCAGACACCATTTGGGAAGGTATGAATGAGTCCAGCGATACCGAGCTAACGGACATGTCACCGGAAGCCTTGGAAGCTCGCTATGAAAAGCAGTCAAAGTGGCTGGAACAACTGGACGCTATAAAACTTAGTCAGCTGAGCGACGAAGATAAAATTAATCACGCAATGATTCGCTACTCGCTGAAAAACCGTGTCGACGAATACCGTTTTAATGCGCATTACATGCCACTAACAGCCGAGGGTAGCTTCCACAGTTCACTGGCGTTTATGCCGTCGTATACCTCATTTAACTCGGTTGAAGATTATCAAAACTATATTTCGAAGTTGCGCAGCATTCCGCGCTACATGGAGCAACAAACCCATTGGCTCAGAAAAGCCATTGAGGAAGGTTACACACAGCCCGCTGCGGCTATGGCGGGCTTCGAAGAAAGTATTCTGGCTTATCTTGTTCAGGACGCCAGTGAAAGTGTTTACTTCTCTCCTTTTGCCAAACAGCCTGCTTTTGTCAATGACACTGAGTGGGAAGCGCTAAAAGCAGACGCAATGACAGCGATTGATGAGCAAGTCATGCCTGCTTACGACGATTACTTCACCTTTATGGTGACAGAGTACTTACCGAATGCTCGCGAAAGCGTTGGCGCCAGTGAACTACCTAACGGCGAAGCGTTTTATCAAAACCGTATTAAGCATTACACCACACTGGATATGACCGCTGACGAAATTCACGAGATAGGCTTGCAGGAAGTCGCTCGTATTCGCGGTGAAATGCTAGAAGCCATTGAAGCAACCGGCTTTGATGGTGACTTTGACGAATTCGTTGACTTTCTGCGTACTGACGACCAATTCTATCCGGAAACAGCAGAAGAGTTACTACACTACGCAGCCTGGATAGCCAAGAAAATGGATGGTGAACTGCCGAAGCTGTTCAAAACCTTACCACGTAAGCCTTATGGTATAGCGCCGGTTCCCGAAGAAATTGCGCCTAAGTACACAACCGGCCGTTATTCAGGAACCAACCGAGATGATCGTGCGGGTTTTTATTGGGTGAATACCTACGCGTTAGACCGCCGTCCGCTTTATCAGATGGAAGCGCTGACACTGCACGAAGCGGTACCGGGTCATCACTTACAAAACGCCATTGCGGGTGAGTTAGAAGACTTACCGGAATACCGTCAACAGACTTATATTTCCGCGTTTGGTGAAGGCTGGGGTTTGTATTCTGAGTACTTAGGGCTGGAAGCGGGTTTTTATGAAGACCCTTACAGTAACTTTGGTCGTTTAAGCTACGAAATGTGGCGTGCGGCACGCTTAGTGGTGGACACCGGTATGCATGCTAAAGGCTGGAGCCGCGAGCGCGCGATGGACTTTATGGCCAACAATACCGCATTGTCACTGCATAACGTGAAAACCGAAATTGACCGTTACATTACCTGGCCTGCGCAGGCGCTTTCATACAAGCTCGGCGAGTTGACTATTAAGCGTTTACGCCGCGAAGCAGAACAGCAGTTAGGTGATAAGTTCGACATTCGTGAGTTCCACGATGCGGTACTGGAAAACGGCAGCGTGCCACTGAAAGTACTCGAACAACACATCAACAACTGGATTGCTGGGCAGAAATAGAACAGACCCCCGCTATCAGGTAGGGGCAGGTTATTCACTTATTTCGCTTGAGCATTGAGTACTTCTGTGACGGAGACGCTACGAGCTCATCCATGAGGGCTTGACGAAGGCCATCCATGGCCTTCGACACTCCGCCACAGAAGTACTCAACACTCATAACGCTCACAAGTGAACAACCTGCCCTATCGACTTACAAGCACACGGCTGACCAACACAGAGTTTTGTAGTCTGACGTTCTACGTCAGGTGAGGTGTTCGACTATCTCACCTGATGCAATAGCATCGGGCTACCCAATCATTATCTGGTAAAGCAGCTCTTGGGTATTTTGTCTCTGTCGCAGAAAGACCATGACATAACTCGTTTTATCTTTCTCATCCAGACGAAATAAGATCTTATAATTATCTACTAACATTACTCGATAGTCAGTGATACCTAACGTCTCAAGTTCATGGGAAATGGGGAATTGCAAAGGGTTATCGCCGAGTTTATTGATGGCGAAATCAAGAAGTTGATGACCTAACCTAATAGCTTCTTCCTGACCCAGAAAGGATTCCATATAGCGGGTTAAAGCAGCCAGAGTCTTATAACTGAGCTCGGTAAAATTAACATCGTAGTTCATAACTGAGAACTAAAGCTCAAACTTCTTTGTTCTGATTTCACGCTCTAGCCTTTCTTTTGCTTCGCTAAGAGATAGAAGATTTTGATTTCGAATATCCCTTTCAGCCAAATTCATCAGCTTAAGTGTCGCAATAGCTTCGTCCCGTTGTCTAGCGCTAGCTTCCGACTCAATACGATATACCGGATTTCCACCTTGAGTGACCACAATAGGCTCTTCGACATTCAGTGACGCCGCATTTTGCTTAATGTAACTAATGGTTTTTATCTGCATAGCTCCCTCCCGACTGAACAGTCTAAATATAGACTATAAATAGACCACCTACAAGCTAGAATATCTCACCTGATGTGAACATCAGGCTACTGAACATCGGGCACAAAAAAACCGCCGAAGCGGTTTTAGGTAAACTTATTCGGGAATGGAAACAACATTATGGACGGTAACAGGAAGTGTCTGGCGCCATGGATGGCGCCAGCCAAGCCTTACAGGGACGTACTTGCAGGCGTCTTCCTGTTACCGGCTATTATGTTTCCATTCCCCATCATTAAGCCACGTTGATGGTTGGGATGATGTTTTCCTTGGCCGCTTTTTCTGCGTCGCGGAAGGCATCCATTTGGTCGAAGTTCAGGTATTTATAAACTTCGCCAGCCATCGAGTTGATATCTTGTGCGTACTCCAGGTACTCTTCCGGAGTTGGCAGTCGGCCTACAATAGCACCAACTGCTGCCAGCTCTGCCGACGTCAGGTAAACGTTCGCGCCGTCACCTAAGCGGTTCGGGAAGTTACGAGTCGACGTTGACAATACGGTTGCGCCAGCTTCTACACGAGCCTGGTTACCCATACACAGTGAACAACCCGGCATTTCGGTACGCACGCCGTTACGCGAATAGATATCGTAATAGCCTTCGGTTTCCAGCTGTGCTTTGTCCATCTTCGTTGGTGGTGCAATCCACAAACGCGTGTTTAGCGGGTCAGAGTTTTTCTCTAACAGTTTACCTGCAGCACGGAAGTGACCAATGTTGGTCATGCACGAGCCAATGAACACTTCATCAACCTTATCGCCGGCAACTTCGCTTAAGAACTTAGCGTCGTCAGGGTCGTTCGGGCAACAGACGATTGGCTCTTTAATTTCGTCCAAATCGATTTCGATAACTTCTGCGTATTCCGCATCTTTATCGGCACGCGTCAGTGATGGGTTCTCAAGCCATTCTTCCATCTTACGAGCACGACGCTCAAGCGTACGCGCATCGCCGTAGCCTTCGTTGATCATCCAACGCAACATGGTGATGTTAGAGCGCAAGTATTCACTGACTGAATCTTCTGACAAGTTGATGGTACAGCCCGCTGCAGAGCGCTCTGCTGATGCGTCTGACAGTTCAAACGCTTGCTCTACGGTTAAGTGCTCAAGACCTTCGATTTCCAGGATGCGACCTGAGAACGCGTTTTTCTTACCGCGTTTTTCTACGGTCAATAAGCCGTCTTTAATCGCAAACGCAGGAATTGCGTGAACCAAGTCACGCAGAGTAATACCCGGCTGCATTTTACCTTTAAAACGCACCAGTACTGACTCTGGCATATCCAGCGGCATAACACCGGTTGCAGCTGCGAAGGCAACCAAACCAGAGCCTGCCGGGAACGAGATACCCAGCGGGAAACGTGTATGCGAGTCACCACCAGTACCGACGGTATCCGGCAACAACATACGGTTCAACCAGCTATGGATAATACCGTCGTTCGGGCGCAACGAAACGCCGCCACGGTTCATGATGAAGTCAGGCAGTGTATGCTGAGTTTCAACGTCAACCGGCTTCGGATAGGCTGACGTGTGACAGAAAGACTGCATAACCAGGTCAGCGTTAAAGCCAAGACAAGCCAGGTCTTTCAGTTCGTCACGGGTCATTGGACCGGTGGTGTCCTGCGAGCCCACGGTAGTCATTTTCGGCTCAACGTAAGTGCCCGGACGAACGCCTTCCATACCACAGGCTTTACCCACTAACTTCTGTGCCAGGCTGTAACCTTTAGCACTGTCTTCTGGCTGCTCCGGAGTCAGGAATAAGTCAGAGTGACCTAAGCCCAGTGATTCACGCGCCTTGGTGGTTAAGCCACGACCAATGATCAGGTTGATACGGCCACCGGCACGCACTTCGTCAAGAATAACGCGTGACGCATAGTCGTATTCAGCGATAACGTCACCCGCTTCATTTTCAATTTTGCCTTCGTATGGGTAAATGGTAATGACATCACCCATATTCATTTTTTCGACGTCGGCTTCAAATACCAACGCACCAGCGTCTTTCATGGTGTTGAAGAAGATAGGTGCGACTTTGCCGCCAATACAGATACCGCCCGCACGCTTGTTCGGCGTACCCGGCATGTCTTCACCAATGTTCCACAGGACAGAGTTGGTTGCTGATTTACGTGAAGAGCCTGTACCTACGACGTCACCTACGAAAGCAACCGGGTGACCTTTTTCTTTCAACTCTTCAATCTGCTTGCCTGCATCAGTGATGCCTTCGCGAGGCATTTTGTACATGGCTTTGGCATGCAGTGGAATGTCAGGACGTGACCAAGCGTCAGGTGCTGGTGAAAGGTCGTCGGTGTTGGTTTCGCCGGTAACCTTAAAGACAGTCGCTTTAATTTGCTCTGCCATTTTGTCACGGCTGGTGAACCACTCACCTTCGGCCCATGACTCAACCACTTCTTTAGCCAGCTCGTTGCCCGCTTTCATCTTTTCTTCAACGTCGTGGAAGGCGTCAAACATTAAGATTGTGTGCTTTAATTCTTCTGCCGCTAAGCGACCTAGATCAGCGCTGTCCAATAACTCAACCAAAGTCACGATGTTGTAACCACCGTGCATATTGCCAAGCAATTTAACGGCGTCTTCTTTGCTGATAACCGGGCTTTGTATTTCGCCTTTTACCAGTGCGCTCAAAAAGCCAGCTTTTACGTAAGCGGCTTCATCAACACCTGGTGGTACGCGCTCAGACAATAACTCTACTAAGAATTCTTCTTCACCTACTGGTGGGTTCTTCAGTAGTTCAACAAGATCGGCTACTTGTTCTGCCGTTAGTGGTTTCGGAGGGATGCCCTCTGCGGCACGCTCTTCCACGTGCTGACGATATTCTTTAAGCACTCGTATTACCTCTCATTTGCTTGCATGAATTCAAGACGGTTCACTAGTGCGGCGCATTATACGGATTTTGCGCTTAAATTCCCATGCGAGAGGACTATAAATCAGATAATTCAGGGTATAAATAAGATGAATGCGCTGGCTGATTGCGCCCTGATTAAGGGCGCTCCACTTTTTGCACAATGGCATACATAACCGGTACCACAAACAGCGTCAGTACTGTCGCAAAACCAAGGCCGAACATGATAACCGTCGCCATGCTGGCAAAGAAGTCGTCAAACAGCAGCGGCAACATACCCAGGATGGTTGTCGCTGCCGCCATACCGACCGGCCTGACACGGCTAACAGCGGCCTCAACTAGCGCATCGACTCGTGACTTACCAGTCTCAAGCTCTACGTTAACCTGCTCCAGTAATACCACTCCATTTTTAATAAGCATGCCGGACAAGCTTAAAAAGCCTAACAGTGCCATAAATCCAAAAGGTTTATTCAATAACAATAAACCAACCGTCACACCAATTATCGACAGCGGTACCGTTGTCCAAAGCACAGCGGCATGACGGATGCTGTTAAATAGCAACACAGTAATAATAAACATCACCAAAAAGCCCAGCGGCAATGCCCCAAATAACGCCTTCTGAGCCTTGTTTGATGCTTCATGCTCACCACCCCAGCTGAGCTCGTAGCCCAACGGCAATTCGATAGCTTCTACTTTCGGGCGCACACGTTCAAATACCTGAGCTGCGGTTTCGCTACCCAAAATATCGTGGTCAGCCATGACCGTCAGTGTGCGCTTTCTATCGCGACGCAGTATTAACGGGTCTTCCCAGGTGGTATCAATACTTCTAACCACCTGCGCCAGCGGTATAAACCTATCGAGTACCGGACTATAGATTTGCAGTTCCTGCCAGTTGTTAAGATCAACACGCTCTGCCGCCGGCGCTCGCTTCACTATTGGTAAAAGGTCGGTTCCGTCGCGATAAACCCCAATTTGCTGGCCGACAAAGTTACCCAGCAAAACGTTATTCACGTCTTCTTTAGTAATGCCCGCACGTCGTCCGGCCGCTTCGTCATATTCCGGCTGCAATAACTTAGTGCGCTGTCGCCAGTCAGAACGAATATTGACGGCACCTGCATCGTCACGCATTATCGCCTGCGCTTTTTCGCTCAACTGACGTAACACCTGAATATCCGGTCCTGAAAAGCGTGCCTCAATTTTCGCCGGCGTTGCAGGTCCTATTTCGACCCTAATCAGCTTATCTTCAACGTCAGGGTGAGCGTTTTTTATACGTTCCCGAATATCCGCCATAAGTGGCGACATCGCCTCTTTGTCGTTTACACGCACCAGCAACTGAGCGTAGCTTTCATAGCTTTTTTCGACCAAATAAGTCAGTGTGAAGCGCGGTGCTCCCTGGCCGACGGTTGTTGCGACCGAAACCACCTCCTGTTTGTCCAGCAAGTAGTCTTCGAGGCGTTTTGAATCCTGTTCGGTATGACGAATGTCCGTGCCTTGTGGATACCATAAGTCCACATAAAACAGTGGCGTAGTAGATGGCGGGAAAAAGGCCTGTTTTACCTGACCAAAACCGACAACAGCTAAAACCAACATAATGACCATGGCCAGCATGCTAATCACGCGATGTCTCAGGCAAACACGCAACGCACTGCGGTACTTTACATAAAGTGGGTGCTTAAAGGCATCGTCGTTTTCATCGCCAATGTCTTTTTCCGAATATAGCCTATCAGCTAAAAAAGGAATCAAGGTTAGAGCCGTCACCCAACTAAGCAGCAAGGAAATCAGCAAGACCCAGAACAAGCTACCAGCGAACTCGCCAGTGGCGTCAGACGAAAGGCCAATTGGTGCAAAAGCGATAATGCCAATGACAGTAGCCCCTAGCAGCGGCCATTGATTTTGTTTGACCACCTGCGTCGCGGCTTGCACTTTGTTTTGTCCCCGGCGCATGCCGACCATCATGCCGTCAGCAATAACAATGGCATTATCGACCAACATACCCAGAGCGATAATCAGTGCGCCTAGCGACACCCGCTGCAGGTTAATATCGCCAAGACGCATAAAAATAAAGGTACCAAGCACCGTTAATAACAGCACAGAGCCAATCAGCAGGCCACTTCTAAAACCCATAGACAGCAGCAGCGCTACAACGACAATAGCGACCGCTTCGACTAAGTTCAGCAAAAAGTTGTTAACGGAGTTTTCAACTTCGTGAGGTTGATCGTAAATACGTTCAACGTTCATACCAATTGGCTGAGCGTAGGAAAGTTCACTCAAACGCTGCTCAAGGCGTTCACCAACTTCCACGACGTTCACATCATCGGCGAACGACAATGCCAACCAAAGTGCGGGCTTACCATTGTAGCGAACAACATGATCCGGAATATCTTTTGTCTCACGATAAATGTTGGCAACATCGCGTAAGTAGATACGTTCGCTGGCTCCGGGGTTACTAATGACCAATTTTTCCATGTCCTCAACAGAGGAAAATTCGCCATTGGTAGCGATACGCATCGACTCTTCATTAATGGTTACGCGCCCTGCATTTGCGACGGCATTTTGTGTTTGCAGCAAATTCGCAATCTGTTTTGGCGGTATACCAAAATTCCCCAGTTGTGCCCGAGAGACCTCAACAATAACCTGCTCCTGGCGCTCTCCTGACAGCAAGACCTTGCCAACGCCTTCAACGAGAACCAGTTCTCTTCGCAAAAAGTCGGCGTAGTGCTCGATATCTTTGTAGGAATAGTCAGGCCCAGTGATAGCCAGCATCACGCCATAAACGTCGGAAAAGTCATCACGAACAATAGGCTCGCCTGTGCCTGGAGGAAGCTGACGCTTAGTGTCATTCACTTTGCGTCGAAGTTCATCCCAAATCTGCTCCAGGTCATCCGCTCTATAAGTGCTCTTCATCTCCACCGTAATTTGCGACAGCCCGGGCTTCGATATCGAGCGGATATTATCCACGTAGCTCAGTTCCTGAATCGCATTCTCCAGACGATACGTGACTTCCTCTTCCACTTGTTGAGCCGACGCGCCCGAGTACGGTGTTATGACCATCGCTTGTTTTATGGTGAACTCAGGGTCTTCCAGGCGACCCAACTGAGTTAGTGCGACAATTCCTCCGACCAACAACAGCAGAAGAAACATCCAGCTGGTTGTTTTGCGGGTCATGCTATAGCGAGCGATATCCATTACAGCCCCCGTTCGCGTTGCCATTCACGAACTTTCTGGCCTTCACGAAGCTGATGGACTCCCGCAATAACAATGGTTTCGCCTTCTTTTAGTCCACTGACAATTGTCAGGCCATCATTGGTCGCGGTACCGACAACCACTTTGCGTCTTTCAACGGACATGTCTTCCGCCACTACCCACACATAAGACGGCGGCTGCTCTGTATTGCTGCCATTAGTAAACACCGCTTTTGTTGGCACCAACATACCGGTAATTGTTGAGCGCAGAACTTGAGCCATATCCACAATGACCGTTGCAGTCATGCCCGGAAGAACATTCAGGTTGTCGGGTTTAGGCAGAGTAAAAACCACCTCATACGTATTGGTTGCCGGGTCGGCTTGCGAGTCCCATTCCTTCAAGTGAGCCCTGAATTGGAACTCAGGAGCTGCGTCAAAGCGAATCATAGGTTCATAGTCAGTTTGCTTTTTGACTCTGGCGAACAGTTTCTCCGGTACCTGAATACTGACATCAATCGCGTTATTAATTTGCAAGGTGACTATGGGTTGTTTCGGTTGAATATTTTCATAAGCTTCAACCGCTAAACTCGCTATCACGCCATCAAAAGGGGCCCGTAACTCAGTGTATTCCAGGTTCGCTTTAGCCGTTTCATAGTTCGACTTAGCCACCGCCCGTTGTGACTCAATTTGGTCAAACTGCGCTTCTGACATCACACCTTCATTGACCAAGACCTTGTTCCTTTCATACTGAGATGCCGCCAACTCATATTGAGCTTTAGCCTGATCCACAGCAAGTTGGTAATCGGTTGGATCAAGGCGAGCAATAAGGTCGCCCTGTTTCACTTCGGCTCCCGGACGAACAGGTAATTCCGTAATTTCGCCGGCAACCCGAAATGTCAACTGCGCCACTTTTGCGGCTTCAACCACACCGGGGAATTCACGCAGTTTGGCGCCGTTATTTTCGATCACTGTAAGTAGCTTAACCGGACGAGCCTCATCAGTTTTCTCTGCTTCTGCTGGTGCCTCACTACAAGCAACCATGAATAACACAAGGGATGTGATAACAAGCCAACGCATGCGTATTTTCCTAATGACGAACTATGAATTGATAATTAGTTTACTGCACGTACAGTTACAATTATATTGAATTAAAATTAAAAACTTAATCAGTATAATTTAATGAATTTATCGCACCTAAAAATGCTCATTGCCGTTGCTGAATTTGGCAGCCTGCAAAAATCAGCCGATCACTTAAACCGCACACAATCTGCTGTCAGTATGGCACTGAAAAAGCTGGAAGACAGTGCCGGCTTTGCGTTGTTTAATCGAAGCGGATATCGCCTGCAGCTTACCGAGCAAGGCCAACATTTTTTAAGACAGGCGGAAGAAGTTGTGCGTCAGCAAGAGCGTCTGCAGTCACTGACCGAACAACTGAAATACGGCGCAGAGCCTTTATTAACCCTTTGTTATGACCACACCTGTGACAGTAAGTTATGGCTGCCAAGTATTGAACACATACAGCAGCATTACCCCGCCACCGAAGTTCACATTGACGGCGAGTCGCAAATGCGGGCCCTAAAACGAATAGATAACGGCTCCGCTGATTTAGCATTATGCCCGTGGTTGCCCTTATTTCGTCAGTATGGCGACTTTGAAACTCTACCTGTCGCACCATTTGAGCTTACTGTCGCCATTGCATCTTCTTTAGTCGATGACTTCGGACGTATGCCTTCAAGCCGACAGGACTTGCTTGAACTTCCGATGCTAATTCCACAAAACTTAGAAATCGGCATTAACTTAGATGCAGTACTACGCTTGCCCAGCCAACAGCGCATAAGAGTGAATGAAGTGAATACTCAATTTGAACTGTTAAAGGCAGGCTTTGGGTGGGGAATTATTCCAAAACACATTGCACATAATGCCATTAAGCAGGGCAAACTGGTTGAAATTACCATTCCCGGATTCATCCAACAGGTAAGTCTGGAGATACACCTAGTGCGCTCTGCGAACCGTACTTTAGGCCCTGCTGCCAATGCCATCTGGGAAAGTTTTGCCTGACGATGTCTGCATGACATTCACACCAGAATACTGAGGGTAAGATTAAGAAAACTGCGAGTTTGCAGAAGATAATAAGTCATGATTAAATGTTAACTAAAAGTTAATTATGAGGATTATCTTATGTACTAAAAACCAGCACAATAAAGGCTAATAATAAAATTCTCATGGGTTACCACCTAAAAACTCTGACAACAATAATCCTTTTTATAAAGCGGGTATAAAAATCTATACAGTTATCAGTCTAGGCGGTCTGATTAAGCGTTCGGTGCGTTGCCACAAGGACAACTCGCTCATTGAGTAGTTTTGAGTAGGGTGTGTACTGCCAATAAAATTAAAGACATTCGTTAAGCCAATTTGGCCAGCACAGTGTTGTTCACAATGCTGGCAAAATGAGCTTTCCTCGTCGCAGTTTTTTTGCTGCTCGGCCATATCCATATCAGCGTCATCACAACAGTCATGTTGCTGCATGCTATGTTACGGCAACATAGTGTCCTCTGAAGAAGCGCTAACGGCATCCGACATTGGCATAGCATGTGCCATTGGTGAGGAATAGTTCCCCACCAAAAGCACAGTTATTAATGTCAAAATTACCGTTAGCGTTTTCATAAAGTGAATATTACCAGATAGTCACTCTATTTTCCGGTGCTACATACAGCTCATCACCTTCTTTTACTTCAAAGGCTTCGTAAAACGCAGGTACGTTAACAACAGTTCCGTTGACACGATATTCAGCCGGCGAGTGAGGGTCACTCATAACTTGCTGACGAATAGCGTCTTCGCGGTATTTACCACGCCATACTTGTGCCCAGCCAATGAACACGCGCTGGCTGCCAGTGAAACCGTCCAGTACGGGCGCTTTTTCGCCGTCCAGCGACATTTTGTACGCTTCATAAGCGATAGTCAGGCCAGCTAAGTCACCAATGTTTTCACCTAGCGTCAGGTCACCATTCACGTTCAAACCTTCAATAGGTTCGTACTGACTAAATTGTTCAGACAATTTCTGACCACGCTCATCAAACGCTTTACGGTCAGCTTCTGTCCACCAGCTTTGCAGGTTGCCGTCACCGTCGTATTTAGAGCCCTGGTCGTCGAAACCATGACCCATTTCGTGACCAATAACCGCACCGATACCACCGTAATTCACGGCCATTTCAGCGTCCATATCAAAGAACGGAGGCTGTAAAATACCCGCCGGGAATACGATTTCGTTACGTACCGGGCTGTAGTAAGCATTGACTGTCTGTGGTGTCATACCCCAGTCTTCTTCGTCAACTGGGCCACCAATTTTGGCAATTTCTTCCTGGTAGTTGAACTCAGCGTAAGCTTTGTAGTTGCTAATTAAGTCAGTCGCAGAAATTTCCAACTCACTGTAATCACGCCACTCGTTTGGATAACCCACTTTCGGGTCAAACTTAGCGAGTTTTTCTAACGCTTTCTCTTTGGTTTCTTCGGTCATCCACTCAAGGTTCTTGATGGACTCGCCGTACGCATCACGCAGGTTTTCAATAAGACCTTCCATTTTTTCTTTCGCTTCTGGCGGGAAGTATTCCTTAACGTAAACCTGACCTAAAACTTCGCCAAGAACACTGTTGGTAGCATCAACCGCACGCTTCCAGCGAGGCTCTTGCTCTGGTGTACCCCGTAAAACCGTGCCGTAGAAATCAAAGCGACGCTGGCTGATTTCTTCGCTAAGAGCCGACGCATATTCGTTAACCAAACGCAGACTTAAGTAGTCCTGCCAGGTTTGTAAATCGACGTCAGCAAACATATTGCCAAAGTCTTCGAAGAATGACGGCTGACGGATGACCATTTCTTCAACATGTGACAACTCAGACGTTTCTATAAAACGTTTGAAGTCAAAGTTGGCGAACATTCCCGATACTTCGTCTGCCGTTTTCTTGTTGTAGGTTTTGTCGGCATTGCGGCTTTCAACACGGCTCCACTGAACTTCAGCAAGCTTAGTTTCCAAATCCAGGATACGTTCCGCGGCTTCATCCGTGTTCTCCAAACCCACCATTCCCAGAATATCTGTAATGTAGCTGACGTATTCAGAACGAATGTCTTCAAACTTCTCTTCGTCTTTTAAGTAGTAGTCACGGTCCGGCAAGCCAAGACCCGCTTGGTACATATACATTGCGTTGGTTTGCGGGTCTTTCGCATCCGGGTACACATAGAAACCAAATGGAATAGACACACCGCTACGGAACATGCGCGCCATGTGCTCAGCGACAGCTTCATGGCTATCTAGTGCCTGAATCGCCTCTAAGTCACTGGCAATTGGCTTAGCGCCAAGTTCGTTCAGCGTTTCAGTGTCCATATAAGCATTAAAGAAATCACCAATTTTACGCTCAGGAGTACCTGGCTCTGGGTTAGCTGCTGCAGCACCTTCAATAATGTCGCGCAAACGCTTCTGGTTCATTTCACGCAAATCGTAAAACGCCCCGATAGAAGAGCGATCTGAAGGGATTTCTGTCTTCTCGATCCAGCTGCCGTTTACATAGCGATACAAGTCATTTTGTGGTTTAACGCTGTGATCAAAGTTTTCAAGAATAACGCCCGACGTGAGTTGCTGTTGGGTTTCTTCTGCTTGTTGAGACTGCTGGTTATTTTGCTCTTGCTGCGGAGAGCAGGCTCCCAGAGTCAATGCCATAGATACGCCTAGCGCTACAGCGGTCAATTTTTTCATTGGTCGTCACCTTTTTATAGTGTTCATTATTTTAGCCCCATTAAACTAGCGCATTGTGAAATTCAGCGCAAAAAAAACGGCCACATTCGCGGTGAATGTAGCCGTTTTACCGATGATTTATCGTAACAAAATGTTACTTCTTCTTTTTCGCCTTAGGGTTCGGCATATCGGTAATTGACCCTTCCTGAATTTCTGCGGCTAAGCCAACAGACTCATGCAAAGTTGGGTGAGCGTGAACCGTCAACGCGATGTCTTCTGCATCACAGCCCATTTCAATGGCTAAGCAAACTTCGCCCAACAACTCACCAGCGTTGCTACCACACATAGCACCGCCAATAATACGGTTGTTTTTATCGAAGATAAGCTTAGTCATACCCTGTTGTGCATTTGAAGCGATAGCTCGGCCAGATGCAGACCATGGGAAAGTCACAACATCATATTCAATGCCTTGCTCTTTCGCTTCTTTCTCAGTAACACCCGCCCATGCAACTTCTGGGTCTGTGTACATGATAGAAGGGATAACTTTTGGTTCGAAGAAGTGCTTCTTACCAGAGATAACTTCTGCCGCAACGTGAGACTCATGTACCGCTTTATGCGCCAGCATTGGTTGACCCACAATGTCGCCAATAGCAAAGATGTGATCAACGTTAGTACGCATTTGGCTGTCGACTTTAATAAAGCCACGGTCATCAACGTTAACACCCGCTTTGTCCGCATCCAGCTTGTTACCATTTGGCGCACGGCCAACAGCAACCAAGACGGCGTCATATTTAACCGGCTCTTTCGGTGCTTTGTCGCCTTCAAAAGTCACGTAAACGCCGTCTTTCTTCGCTTCAACGTTCGTTGCTTTAGTGCTCAGCATGACATTTTCGAACTTGCCTTTCATTTGCTTGTTGAAGTTCTTAATAATGTCTTTGTCTGCTGGTGGCACAAGCTGATCAGTCATTTCTACGACATCAACTTTAGAACCTAAAGCGCTGTATACCGTCCCCATTTCCAGAGCAATGATACCGCCGCCTAACAGCAACAGTTTCTCAGGAACTTCTTTCAGTTCAAGAGCGTCAGTCGAGTCCCAGATGCGCTCGTCATCATGAGGAATAAACGGCAGTTTAATAGCTTGAGAACCCGCTGCGATAATCGCGTTATCGAATTCAATTTCAGTAGCGCCGTCATCGCCTTCAACTTTCAAGGTGTTGCTACCGGTAAACTTACCTAAGCCATTAACCACTTTTACTTTACGCATCTTAGACATTTGTCCAAGACCGCCCGTTAATTGACCCACGACTTTCTCTTTGTGTTTACGGATTTTATCCAGGTCAATTTTGGGCTTACCGAAGTCTATGCCTTCGTCAGCTAAGTGCTTTGCATCTTCAATATGCTTAGCTAAGTGCAGTAGTGCTTTTGATGGAATACAGCCAACGTTCAGGCAAACACCGCCCAAAGTGTTGTAACGTTCAACCAGAACTACATCCATACCCAGGTCAGCAGCACGGAAAGCAGCTGAATAACCGCCTGGCCCTGCACCCAACACTACTACTTGCGTTTTAATTTTGTCGCTCATGTTAACCCCTTCTTTGTCACGGCCGGTTGAGCCACCAGCCGAGGTCAATCAACGCTAAATGTGGCGCTATTGTAGCGCGAATTAATTCGTATTTCCTGCCCAAATTGGTGCTTAAAGCACCAATTTGCGTATATCTCCCAACACGCCGCTTAAGTAGGCGGTGAAGCGCGCTGCTTCGGCGCCGTCAATAACACGGTGGTCGTAAGACAATGACAATGGCAAGGTTAAGCGTGGTTCAAACTCCTGACCATTCCATTTAGGCTTCATCTCGTTTCGAGAAACCCCAAGAATAGCCACATCCGGCGCATTCACAATTGGCGTAAAGGCTGTACCGCCAATACCGCCCAGGCTTGAAATCGAGAAGCAGCCACCCTGCATATCCGACGCTTTCAGCTTACCGTCGCGAGCTTTCGAACTAATTTCAACCAGCTCTTCAGACAGCTCGTAGATGCCTTTTTTATCAACATCACGAATAACCGGAACCACTAAGCCGTTAGGTGTATCTACCGCAATACCAATGTGCACATATTTTTTCATGTACAACGACTCACCAGATTCAGAAAGTGATGAGTTAAAGGTTGGGAATTCACGCAGCGCTTTTGCACAAGCTTTCATGATGAACACCAGCGGCGTTATCTTGAAGCCTAAATCCTGCTTCTTCGCCACTTCATTTTCGGCTTTACGGAATTTTTCCAGTTCGGTGATATCCGCCTCGTCAAATTGTGTCACGTGCGGAATGGTCACCCAGTTGCGGTGCAGGTTCGGTCCAGACTTGCGCTGAATGCGCGACAGTTGAACTTCTTCCACTTCACCGAATTTGCTGAAATCGACCTTAGGTGGGTCAATCACCTGCAGTCCACCACCGCCCTGGCCTGTTGCACCGGCAACCGCTTTCGGACGGGACAGTTCGTATTTAACGAAATCCTGCACGTCCTCTTTGAGTATACGGTCTTTAGGGCCGGAGCCTTTGACTTGAGACAAGTCAACACCAAACTCGCGCGCAACACGGCGTACCGCCGGAGACGCATGAAGAACGCCCTCTTTACGGTCACTCCGCTGACTCGGATGATCAGGCACCGGCGGTTGGCGTTCGCTACTTGGCTTAACGCTGCTGCCTTTTTCTTTCTCCTGATCGTTGTCGCCTTTGTCATCTGACTTTTTATCAGATTGGCTGTCAGATTCTTTCTCAGACTCTGACTTATCTTCTTTCGCCGAGTCTTTCTCTTCAGAATCGTCAGCACCGCCAGAGACTTTCAGTTTGGCAATGACAGAGCCCTGCGACACTTTATCGCCGACATTGACTAACATCTCTTCAATTTCACCGTCTTGTGGACAAGGCACATCCATGGTGGCTTTATCCGTCTCCAACGTAATTAAGCCATCTTCGGCTGAAACTGAATCGCCTTTGGAAACCAGAATCTCGATGATCTCGACGTCTTCTTCGTCGCCAATATCCGGGACTTCAACATCGATGACTTTACTGTCACCACCAGAAGATTTTTTCTCAGGCTCAGAGTCTTCGTCTTTCTCTTCTTTCTCTTCTTCCTGTTTGTCTTCCGATTCTTCAGCTTTGTCCTCGGCTTCTTTCTCGTCAGTTTTCTCTTCAGCGTCTTTATCGCTGTCAGACTCATCGGAATCGTCGGATCCGCCGGAAGCTTCCATCAGCGCCAGCACATCGCCTTCGCTGATGGTGTCGCCAACTTTTACCTTCAGCTCGGTAATTTTACCGCCCGAAGACGCCGGAATATCCATTGACGCTTTGTCACTCTCGACAGTAACAACACCGTCTTCTTGCTCAACGGTATCGCCTTCACTGACGAGAATTTCAATGACTTCTACTTCTTCACCGCCCACGTCGGGGACTTTGAGTTCGATTTGATCGGCCATCTCAGTACCTCCTTACGCCAAACGTGGGTTAAGTTTGTCAGTGTCGATACCGTAATCTTTGATAGCTTTCGCTACCACTTTCTTATCGATATCACCTTGGTCTGCCAGCTCTTTTAACGCCGCAACAACAATGTATTGCGGGTCAATTTCAAAGTGCTTACGCAAGTTAGCGCGGCTGTCCGAGCGTCCAAAACCGTCGGTACCCAGTACACGGTATGAGGTTGGTACCCATGCACGGACCTGATCAGCATACAACTTCACATAATCGGTTGCTGCAACCGCAGGGCCTTTCGCCTTTTTCATCACTTGCGTAATGTAGGCTTCTTTTTCTTTCTTCTCAGGATTCAGCATGTTCCAACGGTCGGTGTCTAGACCATCACGCGCCAACTCGTTAAACGAGGTTACGCTGTATACCGTTGAGTTAATGTCGTAGTCCTCAGCAAGAATATCAGCCGCTTTGCGCACCTGCTGTAAAATAGTACCACTACCCAAGAGCTGCACATCGCCTTTGGCTTTCTTCTTGGCTTTTACCTTATCTAGCTCGTAAATACCTTTGATGATGCCTTCTTCGACGCCTTCCGGAATTTCCGGCTGATGGTAGTTTTCGTTCATGACGGTAATGTAGTAGAACACGTTTTCCTGGTCGCCAAACATGCGCTTCAGGCCATCGTGCACGATAACTGCAATTTCATAACCGTAAGTCGGGTCATAGCTAATGCAGTTTGGCACCGTGCCAAAGTGAACCATACTGTGTCCGTCCTGGTGCTGCAGACCTTCACCATTGAGCGTGGTGCGTCCGGCCGTACCGCCCACTAAAAATCCACGAGTTTGGCTGTCCCCTGCGGCCCAGACTAAGTCACCCACGCGCTGGAAGCCAAACATAGAGTAGTATATGTAGAACGGAATCATCGGCTCGTTGTTTAACGAGTAGCTGGTACCCGCTGCCACCCATGACGCCATTGCGCCCAATTCGTTAATGCCTTCCTGAATAACCTGGCCTTTTTTATCTTCGCGATAATAGGCCACCTGGTCTTTATCCTGCGGCGTGTACTTTTGACCATGATGAGAGTAAATTCCCACCTGACGGAACAGACCTTCCATACCAAAAGTACGGGCTTCGTCCGGAATAATTGGCACAATACGTTTGCCAATTTTCTTGTCTTTCAACAGCGCTGTTAAAACTCGAACAAAGGCCATAGTAGAAGAAATTTCACGATCTCCTGACCCTTTCAGTACCGCATCAAACGCTTTCAAGGCAGGCAACTCCAGTTCCACGTCCGTTTCCGGGCGACGCACCGGCATATAGCCACCGAGCTTCTCGCGACGCTCGTTCAGGTACTTCATTTCATCACTGTCGTCATCAAATTTGTAGTACGGCAGGTCTTCCAGCTCTTTGTCTTCAAACGGAATATTGAAACGGTCGCGCATGTGCTTAACCGCGTCTAAATCCATTTTCTTAACCTGGTGGGCAATGTTTTTCCCTTCAGCTGCTGCGCCCATACCGTAACCTTTGACAGTTTTCGCCAAAATAACCTGTGGACGCCCTTTGGTGTTTACCGCTTTATGGTAAGCCGAGTAGACTTTTACCGGATCGTGACCACCACGGTTCAGGCGCCAGATATCTTCATCAGACAAGTTGGCGACCATTTCTTCGGTTTCAGGGTACTTGCCAAAGAAGTTTTCACGCGTGAATTTACCGCCTTTGGCTTTAAAGTTCTGGTAGTCACCGTCAACGGTTTCTTCCATTAGCTGTTGCAGCTTACCTTCGGTATCGCGATACAGCAGAGGATCCCAGTAGCGACCCCAAATCACTTTAATCACTTCCCAGCCTGCACCGTGGAAGTTACCTTCCAGTTCCTGAATGATTTTACCGTTACCGCGAACCGGACCGTCTAAACGCTGCAAGTTACAGTTGATAACAAAGGTTAGGTTGTCTAACTCTTCACGCGCGGCCAGGCCAATAGCACCCAGGCTCTCTGGCTCATCGGTTTCACCGTCACCTAAGAAGCAGTAAACGCGCTGTTTTGAGCAGTCTTTAATACCCCGATCCGTCAAATATTTGAGGAAGCGGGCTAAGTAAATTGCCTGAATAGGACCTAAGCCCATAGACACCGTTGGGAACTGCCAGAAGTCCGGCATTAAGTTCGGGTGCGGGTAGGAAGGTAAGCCTTTACCGTCGACTTCCTGACGGAAGTTATTGAGTTGCTCTTCGGTCAGACGCCCTTCAATGAAAGCACGACCGTAAATGCCCGGTGACACATGGCCCTGAATAAACAGGAAGTCACCACCGTCACCTTCGCTTGGTGCGCGGAAGAAGTGGTTAAAGCCCACATCGTACAACATGGCCGAAGAAGCGAAACTGGCAAGGTGCCCGCCCAGCTCTTCGCCTTTTTTTGATGCCCGCAATACCATCATGGCAGCATTCCAGCGAATAGCTGAGCGAATACGCGATTCCAGCGTCTGGTTACCCGGCATGGTGGGTTCCTGACTTGCAGGAATCGTATTTAAGTAAGCCGTCGTCGGCTTATAAGGCAGGTAGGCCCCGTTTCGGCGGGCCTTATCGACTAACTGCTCTAACAGGAAGTGGGCGCGCTCCGGACCTTCGGCATCCAGCACACCTTCAAGAGCGTCTAACCACTCCTGAGTTTCCTGTGTGTCGACATCTTGTGTTAATTGATCACTCATAGCAATTCCTTACCTTCTTATCAATTCAGGAACGTCGCAGCGAACGCTGAATACGAGACTGTTCTTTGCCTAAGTCTAACAATATCTGTTCAATATAGGTCAAATGTTGGTGACACGCATCCCGCGCTTGCTCCGGTTGACCATCAACAATGGCGCTAACCAGTTGCTGACGGTGTTGATTCAGTTTTTCCAGCAGCTCTTTGCGGCTACCGATTATTTCCAGGTTCTGTCGAATATTCTCAGCCAATAGCTCTTGCATGCCCTGCACAACGTGCACAAGAATGACGTTATGAGAGGCTTCTGCTATGCGGTGGTAAAATTCGACCAAAGCGTCTACTTGCTCATTTATTTCAGCGCTTTGGCTTTGCACTATTCCTTTTATACTCTCTTCTATGCGTTCTAGATCGGCTTTGGTGCCTCTCAATGCCGCATAAAACGACGAAATGCCTTCCAGTGCATGTCGAAATTCCAGCAAGTCAAACTGCGACTCAGGGTGTTTTGCCAATAACTCAAATAATGGCTGGGTCAATTGTTCGTTAACCGTATTCACCACATAAGTGCCACCGCCTTGCCGGCGCTCAACAACGCCTTTCGCTTCCAGTTTTTGAATGGCTTCGCGCAACGACGGGCGAGACACATTAAACTGCTGCGCCAGCTGCCGTTCCGACGGTAGTTTTTGCCCGGCACGCAAGCGCCCGTCCACAATCATTTGCTCAAAATGAGCAACGATAGTATCCGATAGCTTCGTTTGTTTTATGGGCAACTCAGACATAGCGGTAAATTGGTCAGACCAAAAGATGCGATCATTCTAAATCATTTATAGCGCCAGCCCAAATTTTTCTGGGCTGGTACAACCACTAGAGAACGGCACCAGATAATGTCAGAACGGCGATAACAGCCACCCAGAATATTTGCTGTCGACGCATCAGTTTTAGCTGGCAAGTAGCATGCTCGGTCTTGTCATCCGGGTGCTGTGGCGTGTCTTCAGCATTTTCCGCCACCTCAAACAATAGGGTTTTCGGCTCGCAGTGTGGTGTCGTTGTTAGCCGAATCCACACAGGTAGCGCCCGTGAGAAGTGTCCGACAATTAATAATCCAAAACCAGCCAAACGTGCCGGTACCCAATCAGCAAACCATAGCAACCTTGACCAGTAAGACGTTGAATTATCTTGTGATTCTGGATTATTTTCAGCATCAGCGGCTATTCGGAACGTTGCATAAAGCAGTGCGCCAACACTACCAAACAACACAAAATAAAACATTACCGCTAAATAATGCCGATAATTGATCCAAATCAGAGACTGATTAACGGATGTCTTTTCACCCAGTCCTGCATATTGCGATAGCGCACGCTGATGTGTCTGACACGTTTCATCGTCACCTCGATTCGCGGCTTTTAAATACGCTTTATAGGAGACTCGGGCGGGCTCACAGTTTATCGCTAACAATAAAGCGGCAATGCTCACTAAAAAGGTCACCAACAAGTTATCGAGCAACTGTATTAATAGTCCCACAAAAAGCGCAGGTACTATAGTTCTCAAAAAGGTAGCCGGAGCACTTTTCCATTTTTCATCGCTCAGCTTTGAAGCACTCCAATGCTGCCAACGACTCAGGTAAAACTGCCAATGCAAAGCGTCAGGACTGTGGTAAAGCCGCTCAATACTCAATGCAATTAGCAACGCGATGAGAACCATCAAATGCTCCTTATAATTGATTCAAATATCTTGGCCAGTCAAAGCCGCTGCCCGGGTCTGTCTTTCTGCCAGGCGCTATGTGTTCATGTCCAATAATGCGTCGCCGGTTCAGTTTTGGATAGTGCATCAATAAAAGCTCCGTCACCTCCACCAAACACTGATATTGCTTATCAGTATAGGCACTCTGGTCGGTGCCTTCTAGTTCAATGCCAATACTAAAGTCATTGCAGCGTTTGCGACCACAGTAACGCGATTGTCCGGCATGCCAGGCGCGCTTATCGAAAGGTACATATTGCTCTAACGTGCCGTCCCGGCGAATGACGCAATGCGCTGACACTCGCAGCCCTTCTAAAGGCGCAAAGTCTGGGTGTGCATTGATCTGTAGCTCCCCCATAAACAGGTCTTTGACATAAGGCGTGCCATACTCACCCTCGGGCAAGCTGATACAATGAATCACCAGCAGACTGATGTCAGACTCGTCAGGCCGCTCGTCAAAGTGCGGCGACGCATGCTGTATAGCGTGAGTTATTTTATGGTTTTTCAGTTGTTCGCTTTTCACAGGCTCAACAAAACGGTAAAGTTTGCCCCCTAGTATCCGTATTGTCTGTAAAAAGGTAAAGCCAATATGAGTCAGCATGAATTGCAACTCGCCATTCAGGAAGGTGTTCGTAACGCACTGGTCGAAGATTTGTCGGAAAAAGATGCCAGCCTGGACATTACCGCCCAGTTAATTAGTCCTACCAGCCATTCTAAAGCGACCATTATCACTCGCGACAAAGCGGTTATATGTGGTGTGGAATGGGTCAACGAGGTGTTTAGACAACTTGGACAAGAAGTGTCTCTGAGCTGGCATGTTAAAGATGGTGACTTGGTCGAGCCGAATACGACGCTGTGTGACTTAGAAGGCCCAAGCCGGGTATTACTCACTGGCGAGCGTACTGCCCTGAACTTTTTGCAGACTTTGTCAGCAACCGCAACGTTAACGCACCAATACAGCCGACTTCTGGAAGGCACCAATACGACACTACTGGATACCCGTAAAACGCTTCCTGGTATGCGTCTGGCACAGAAGTTTGCGGTTCGCTGTGGCGGCGGGGCAAACCATCGTATTGGCTTGTACGACGCTTATTTAATTAAAGAAAACCATATTTTTGCCTGCGGTGGTATCGAGCAGGCAGTCAAAAAAGCCAAGCAGCTTAACCCCGGAAAAACCGTTGAGGTGGAAGTTGAGAACTTAGACGAGTTTGAGCAAGCTCTGACAGCAGAAGCTGACATTATTATGCTGGACAACTTCAGTTTGGCTGATATTGAGTCTGCAGTTGCGACCAATAATAAGGCTGAACATAAAGCCAAGCTGGAAGTATCCGGCAACATTACTGACGAACGTTTGGCTGAGTTAGCTGCCACCGGCGTCGATTTTATTTCATCGGGTGCGCTGACTAAAAACATTCAAGCCATTGATCTTTCAATGCGAATTTCCTAAATTCGTCAATAACTTACAAATAAATACATTCGACAAATTCTGCTTAATAGACGACAGTTTCCTGACTTTTTATCAGGAGCTGTCTTATGCAGGATGCAAATACTCAGTACAACGGTTTTAGTCTTATAGAAATGATGGTGGTGGTTGCTATCATAGCGATATTGTCGGCCATTGCTGTTCCCTCCTACACCCATTACACACAGCAAGCGAAAGTCACTAAAGCGTTAGCACATGCTCAACCATTCCAGCTATCCATTGCGCTATGCTGGCAAACCGAAGGGCAACTTTCAGACTGTGCCCAACCAGGCCAAAACGGTCTGCCCAATGTGCCGTCGCCGCTACCGGATGACTTAGCAAGCCTCAGCATTGATGAGGACGCTCGTATTAGCCTTCAATTAGCCTCTGTAACCATAGATGAACAACCATTGTCCGTTGAATTGACCCCAGTTCCGTCGAACACCCATTTGGAATGGAGCATTGGCTGCTCTGACTATCAGCAAAGCCGAAGTGTTGTTAGCGGCTGCCAGCAAGGTATTGGTGAATAATGAGTTACGTCGCAACCTGCCTTACCGCTGAAATTGATATAGCTTTGTTAGCAAACAGCGAGCTAACAGAGACGAACCAGAATGAGGGCTTTTTAAAACAACACGGGCTAACACGGCTTGCTGAAGAGGAACAGTGGATATTACTGTCGCAGGATCCTCAGTGCAAACCGGTTGAACCCGTTCTGTTAAGCCTGTTCAGTGACAAAAAGGTGCTTGTTGTTAGAAACTCTCACCCGCTTTCAGGCTATAAGCCTTTACAAAACTCCGCTGTCGATTACGTCGAGCAGCTCTTGTGTGAATGCGCACTTAACGGAGGCTCAGATATTCATATAGAGCCTTACCAGAGCAGCTATCGAGTGAGGACGCGTTCAGGAGGCGATTTAGACACCAAAGACGCTCTTCAGGTGTCTTTTGCCAAGCAAGTTATTGCTCGAATAAAAGTACTGGCTGATCTCGATCTGACCGAACAACCAATACCGCAAGATGGCCGCTTAACGGTCGCACACAAAGCGACCCATCAGAACTTTGAATTTCGGTTGAATTGCTGTTCAGCCCTCGGTGGTGAAAAATTGGTACTGCGCTGCCTAAAATCTTCAGAACACATTTTACCGTTGGCAGATACAGGACTGTTAGAGTGCCAGTATCAATGCTTCGAGCAGGCATTATCAAAGACTCAGGGGCTTATTATAGTCACAGGACCAACCGGGAGCGGAAAGACATCGACGTTATACAGCGCACTTCAGTCCATTAATGTTCAAAAACTCAACGTCTGCACGGTGGAAGACCCAATTGAATCTCCTTTAGCCGGGAGCACACAACTCATGGTAAATGAGCGCAAAGGACTGTCGTTTGCCTCGCTGTTGCGAGCGCTGCTAAGACAAGACCCCGATGTCATTATGATTGGCGAAATTCGCGATGCAGAGACCGCTAAAATAGCCCTGCAAGCGGCTCAAACGGGTCACCTTGTTTTAACTACTATGCATACCAATGGGTCGTTGGAAACGCTCGCTCGTTTAAAGTCGCTCGGCGTTAATCCGCTGGATATTGCTAGCGCGCTCACTCTAATTGTTAGTCAGCGCTTACTTCCAGCGTTTGACAATAACTTCCAGCCTCATAGACAGGCGATTTTTGAGGTGCTGCCCTGGGGACAGGAGGCCAGCCCGCTGCTTAACTCCAGAGCATCCGGTACCGATAAAGCCAACTATTTAGAGCACCTAAAACTGCCAACTTTTGAGCAGGCAAGAGCCTATTACGAAAGACACAAGGTCAGCATTAATGACTGAGCAAAAAGTAACTCGCTGGCGCTGGAAAAGTGCCGGACAGACTGGGTTAATACATACCACCAGTCAATTGCACGCCATTCGACTTTTGTCGGAAAGAGGGTTGAGTCGTATTTCAGTACAGCGCGAACACCTTATAAAAACACCTAAGCCCGCTGATAAAGAATGGCTGCAAACTATAGAGCAGTGGCTTGAACTGCTCGAGTGCGGTCTGCCTTTACCCGACGCATTAAAGCATAGTGTTAATCAGCACTCTTCAAAGGCAATGACTTGGCTAGTGAATGACTGCCTTGCGACAATAAAGTTGGGACGCCCACTTTCAAGTGCGCTTAAGCAATACTCAGATTGGCTGCCCGCTGCTGACATACAAACCATTGAATGGGCCGAGTCGAGTGGTCATTTGGTCAGCGGTTTGCACAATATTTTGACATTAAAGCAGCAGCAAATGGCACTAAAAGAACAACTCACCAAAGCACTTAGCTACCCGCTTATTATTGCGGCATTTGCCTGTGTCGTTACTTTACTCATGATGACTTGGGTACTTCCCCAGTTTCAGAAGCTTTTTGGGAGTGCCAACTTACCGCTGTTGACTCAAAAGGTTATCGCAATTTCAGAATTCGTAAGCCAACACGCTGTGTTTATCGGTGGCGCTTTTTGCCTAATCTACCTTTCCTGCCGGCTGATTAGACACCGATTTCCTGCGTTTTGGCGACACTGCACGCTAAAGCTACCGGTTTATAGGCAATTAGTCATTGGTTCGCGCGAACAACAAATTTATTATCAGCTTGGGCTCTCGCTTGAAGCAGGCATTGATGCCGTTCATGCCCTAAAGCTTACGACAAATAACCTGAGCTGTCCGGTCTATAAAAGCCGACTTCACCTTATTAGTTACCATTTAGAAAAAGGCTTAGGCTGGTCTAAGGCGTTCAGATCGTCGGCATTGAATACGCCGAAAACCATGAGTTTTATTCAGTCAGCAGAGAAGTCCGGCCGTATGGCACAAGCATTTAAGCAGTTGGCGTTGTACCAACAAAAGCAGCTCACTCTTTATTCTGAGCACATTTCAAGTTACTCACAGCCCTTGCTGATGCTTATTTTAGGCGGCATTATAGGCACTCTTTTAGTGGCTATGTACTTGCCTTTATTCTCATTGGGCGAGCAATTTTAATTAAGCAGGACGCTATCGAATGACCGAATTATTCGCAGCTCACACAATCGCAATGCTGATCTTATCAGTCATACTGGGGGCTGTTATTGGCAGTTTTTTGAATGTTGTTATTCATCGCCTGCCTATTCAATTGCAGCGACAGTGGCAACTGGAATGTGCCGAGGCAAACGGCACACCTGCAAATCAAGTCGAACCCTTTAATCTCGCTTTCCCAGCGTCTCATTGCCCGAAATGTCAGTCCGCTATTGCCTGGTATGACAATATCCCACTGTTGAGCTTCCTGCTTTTAAGAGCTCGCTGCCGCCATTGCAAAACACCGATTTCAATCAGCTACTGGGCGGTAGAAATTATCGCAGCCATCAGTTTCGGGCTAATTGGCTGGCAATATGGCATCACTGTGCCAGCACTGTTTTACGCCGTAGTCACAAGCTTATTAATTTGCCTTTTTGTCATCGATTTACATCACAAACTATTGCCCGACGTGCTCAATTACTCCCTACTCTGGCTCGGTTTACTCTGGTCGTTGTCCGAGTACAGTTCCATAACCACAGAGCAGGCGCTCATCGGTGCTGTCGTGGGCTACCTCAGCTTGTGGTCAGTTTATTGGGTGTTTAAACTTCTGACCAAAAAAGAAGGGATGGGCTATGGCGACTTTAAACTGCTGGCAGCACTAACTGCGTTTACCGGTGCAACAGTATTGCCAGTGACCGTATTGGCCGCGTCACTGTGTGGCGCTGTTGTTGGTGTTGTTTACATTAAACTCAGCGGCCGGGCTCAGCCGATTCCATTTGGCCCCTTTCTAATTGGGGGAGGGATCATAAGCTACTTTTGGGGGCACGAGTTGCTATACGCTTATTGGTCCTGGCTAGGAGGGGCGTAAGCATGACTTATGTTGTTGGTGTAACCGGTGGTATCGGCAGCGGTAAAACCGCCGCCACAGACGAGTTTCAACGTCTAGGCATTGACGTGATAGATGCAGATGTTGTTGCTCGCGAAGTTGTGGAGCCAGGCTCTGTGTGCCTAAAAGAAATTCAACACCACTTTGGCCCAGAAGTGATTCAAAGTGACGGCCACTTAGACCGTAAAGCGCTGCGTGAAAAAGTCTTTAGTAATAACGACGAAAAGGAATGGCTGAACCAGTTATTACATCCTGAAATTCGTCGACAAATACTCGCTCAGTTAAATAATGCGTCTTCCAGATATGTGATTTTATCCGCTCCATTACTGCTGGAAAATGGATTGGATAAATACTGTGACCAAGTATTAGTTATAGACGTACCAGAATCATTACAAATTGAACGCACAGTTACTCGTGACAACACGTCTGAAGAACAGGTTGCAGCCATTTTAAACGCTCAAATGACTCGTGAAGAGCGACGCCGAAAAGCGGATGATATTATTGTTAATGACACCACTTTAAACGCACTTCACACTCAGGTTCAGGAATTACACAAAAGGTATCTGGAAGCAGCCATTGCACACCCATCTTAATGCGCTATTATAGGCGCATTACCCTTTAACTACTGACATTATGGCGTTCACGGATAACCAGCACATTATTTATGAATACCCGCTTCAGGAGCGTGTCCGCACATATTTACGACTTGAACACGGCTTCGAGCAGCTCAACGTCAATAGAGAGTTGTTTCAACAACAGCCTGATGCTTTTTTCCAGTCTCTGTTTTCACTCAGCGATCTCCTTGAAAGGGTCGACATTCGCACTGAGCTTTCAAAAGATCTCGATGCACAGCAACAGCGCCTGAAACAATGGGAGCAGCACCCGCAAGTCGATAGACAGGCGTTGCGGACCACTATTGAAGAAATTGGCGACTGCCAACAATTTTTACCGGACATTCCTAAGGTATTGCGAGAAATTAAAGACGATGCACTACTGGCGAGTATAAGACAACGTTTTAGCCAACCGGGTATTAGTGGCCTTTTCGAACTGCCGCAACTGCAACTCTGGTTAAGTCAGGAGAATGAGCTCCAACAGAAACAATGCGATGCGTGGTGTCAGTTATTTCAGCCTATCGAAAAAGCAGTGCAACTAAAGCTCACCTTAATGCGTGAACAGTCCTCTTTCTCCGATATGACATTGACCAGTGGGTTTATGCAGGGAAGCTCTGAACAGCCGTTAGCTATGCTACGAATTAAAGTCCCTAAAGAGTCTTCCGTTTACCCGGTTATTAGTGGGCATAGACAACGCTTTACGGTAAGATTCATGCCGTTACCGGGTGTCAGTAACACTCAATCAATCCAGTCAGTTCAATTAGAAATAGCCAGGTGTGCACAATGAGTTTAACGGTCAACTGTCCAACATGTGAAGCCGAAGTCGAATGGAAAGAGACCTCGAAATTTCGCCCGTTTTGCAGTGAGCGCTGCAAACTCATTGACTTGGGCGAGTGGGCAAATGAAGAAAAAAGTATTCCAGGCGAGCCTGCCCCTGTTGCCAACGATGACTACATTAACGAGGGCGACGGCTTTTAAGCCTTACATTCAGTAAGTATTCATTGACTGCATAATACAGTCGACAATGGGTTGGTTTGCATCAGGAAACTGAAAGGCATCTAACTGATTTTTATCAACCCAACACCATTTTTGTCCTTCCAGCTGAGTAGCTTCGCCTTGATAAGACAAAATCCACCAAACATCCAATAATACGCGTTTGTCCGAATATTGATGTTCAATAACCGTCAGTGGCGCCATGTCAGTAACATCTATGCCACACTCTTCTTTGAGCTCTCTGACTAAGGCTTCCTGAACATTTTCACCTGACTCAACTTTACCACCGGGAAACTCCCATTTGCCGCCTTGATGCTGTTCTGGCAGACGTTGCGCGATAAAGATTTCGCCATTCGTGTTTTCAATAACTCCCACTGCAACATGTACAGCGGGAGGTTTTTGGGTGGTCATATTAACCTACAGTTTACCGTGACAATGTTTGTATTTTTTACCTGAGCCGCATGGACAAGGCTCATTACGACCGACTTTCTTTTCAGTTCTGGCCGGCTGCGGCTGCCCTTGCTCTCGCGGTTGCTCTTCTTGAGTCGCTGGCTTTGTCTGCTCGTGTTTAAACTCACGAGGTGCGCTGTCGGCAGCTTTACGCTGTTGGTCAACCGCATCGACATCTTCCTGAGCGCGCACTTTAACGCGACTTAAAATAGTCACAACATCCAACTTCAAGTTCTCAAGCATTTCGCTGAACAACTCAAACGCTTCGCGCTTATATTCCTGCTTAGGGTTTTTCTGTGCATAACCGCGTAAGTGAATGCCCTGACGTAAATGATCCATTGCTGCCAAGTGCTCTTTCCAGTGCTGATCAAGGCTTTGCAACATAATCGACTTTTCAAAGCGGCGCAGAACTTCCGGCCCTACCAACTCTTCTTTTTCCTGGTAAGTCTTAACCAGCTCTTCCAATACACGTTCGCGAAGAACTTCTTCGTGGAAGTGCTCTTCATCTTCAAGCCACTGTTGTAAAGGTAGCTCAATATGGAAATCAGCGCGCAAGCGTTCTTCCAGTGACTTTAAGTCCCACAGTTCAGCGAGCGACTGTGGCGGCACATATTCGTCAATAACTGCATTAACAACGTCTTCACGAATTGCAGTAATGGTCTCAGAGATATCGCCTTCATCAAGCAGCTCGTTACGCTGTTCATAAACCACCGAGCGCTGGTCATTCGCCACATCATCGTATTCAAGCAATTGCTTACGGATATCGAAGTTACGCCCTTCAACCTTACGTTGTGCGTTTTCGATGGCGCGTGTCACCCAAGGGTGCTCAATAGCTTCCCCTTCTTTCATACCAAGGCGTTTCATCATGGTACCGATACGATCCGATGCGAAAATACGCATTAGTGGATCTTCCAGTGATAGATAGAAACGAGACGAACCCGGGTCACCCTGACGACCAGCACGACCACGAAGCTGATTATCAATACGGCGAGATTCATGACGCTCCGTACCAATAATGTGCAAGCCACCCGCTTCGATGACTTTGTCATGCACTTTCTGCCATTCTTCTTTAATAGCATCTATTTTGTCGTTAGATGGTTCTTCCAGTTTCTCTACTTCGACCATCCAATTGCCGCCTAACACGATGTCAGTACCGCGCCCGGCCATGTTGGTCGCAATAGTTACGGCGCCTGGACGGCCCGCCTGAGCGATAATATCGGCTTCTTGTTCGTGGAACTTAGCGTTCAACACCGCATGCGGTATTTTCTTCTTCTTCAGAAGGCTCGACAACAACTCCGAGTTTTCGATAGATACCGTACCAACCAGCGCTGGGCGTCCTTGTTTACGGCACTCTTCGATATCTTCAGCAATAGCTTCGTATTTTTCTTTTGCCGTTAGGTAAATCAAGTCAGCGCGATCATCACGAACCATTGGTTTATTAGTTGGAATAACAACGGTTTCAAGCCCGTAAATTGACTGGAACTCAAAGGCTTCGGTGTCGGCTGTACCTGTCATACCCGCCAGTTTGTCATAGAGGCGGAAGTAGTTCTGGAAGGTAATGGAAGCAAGCGTTTGGTTTTCATTTTGAATAGGCACACCTTCTTTGGCTTCTACCGCCTGGTGCAGACCTTCAGACCAACGGCGCCCTTCCATTGTACGACCTGTGTGCTCATCAACAATAATGATCTGGTCATCTTTAACAATGTAATCGACATCTTTCTGGAATAGGTGATGTGCTCTTAGCGCCGCATTAATGTGGTGCAGCAAGCTAATATTGGCTGCGGAATACAGTGAGTCATCATCAGCCAGCATGCCTTTTTCTTTGAGTAGCGACTCGATATGCTCTTGGCCATTTTCAGTCAGGTGAAGCTGCTTCGCTTTTTCATCGATAGTAAAGTGGCCGTCGCCCCGCTCCTCCTCGGTATCTTCCTTTTCCTGACGTACTAAGTGCGGCACCAGCTCGTTCATCTTGCGATACATTTCTGAGCTGTCTTCAGCCGGCCCAGAGATAATCAGTGGTGTTCTGGCTTCGTCAATAAGAATGGAGTCAACCTCATCGACTAGCGCATAGTAAAGGTCGCGCTGCACGCGATCCTGTGGCGAAAAGGCCATGTTGTCGCGTAAATAGTCGAAACCAAACTCATTATTAGTACCGTAAGTAATATCTGCCTGATAGGCCGCTTTTTTGTCTTCCGGATTCATACCCGGAATGTTGAACGCTACACTTAGGCCCAAGTATTCGAATAAGGGACGGTTAAACTCTGCGTCACGCTTTGCCAAGTAGTCGTTCACAGTAATAATATGCACGCCTTTGCCCGGCAAGGCATTTAAATAGGCAGTTAAGGTTGCGGTTAAGGTTTTACCTTCACCTGTCTTCATTTCCGCAATACGGTTTTCATTCAAAACCATACCGCCGATAAGCTGGACGTCAAAGTGACGCATTTTAAATACGCGTTTACTGGCTTCACGGACCGTGGCAAAGGCTTCAACAAGTAACTTATCGAGCTTTTCACCTTCGTTCAGACGCTTACGAAACTCGGCGGTCTTTTCCTTTAATTCCGCATCACTCAATGCTTCAAATTCGGGTTCTAACGCATTAATCCGATCAACATCTTTTTGCATGTTTTTGAGTATGCGATCGTTGCGACTTCCAAAAACTTTTCGAAACAGACTGCCTAGCATGAGTTTGATATATCCTGTGTTACTTTTTAACAACAAAAGCGGTACTTAGTACCGCTTGCGTTTATTCTCTTAATGTTCAGATGTATTAGTCGGCTTTTCGGTACACAAATTGGTTCGGGTCAATCTGCTTACCATTACGTAAAACTTCGTAATGCACATGCGGTCCGGTTGAACGACCACTGCTACCCATCTCTGCAATTTGCTGGCCTCGTGTTACCACGTCGCCGACGTTTACTAATAATTCGTGATTGTGCCCATAGCGAGTTTTTAAGCCACCACCGTGGTCAATCTCAACCAACTGACCATAGCCGTACCGGTCACCCGCCCAGGTGACAACACCGGCACCGGTCGCGACCACTTGCACATCTTCGTTATAACTCGCAAAGTCTAAACCCTTGTGCATGGCCGGAGTGCCATTGAAAGGGTCTTTACGAATACCATATTGCGAAGAGAGCCAACCATCGGAGATAGGGCGCCCAGCAATATATGCATCATTATTAAGTTGGTGATTCATCATCACAGATTCAAGGAGAGATAGCTGTTTTTGTTTGTCCGATATCTTCGACAACATGTCTTCAATGTCGGTAAGTACATCAGATCCTGAGGCCTGAGGTAACTCAGCGACTTCAATTTCCGGTCCGCCGATGGGCATTTCCTGCTGGAAATTGAACTCGCCATTGTCCAAGTTCGCCACACCCGCTAAACGCTCACCTAAGGCATCTAAACGACGCATTTGTGCCCGCAACTCACCTAAATAAACCTTCATAGCACCCAATTGCTTTTGGGTATCTTCTTTCAACGCTTTGACGGCTTTTTGCTGAAGAATAAGGTTTTTTTGCTCTTCGGTGATTTGTGCCTGCGCGAACTCTGGGTCAACTCCCCGGTATTCCCAAGGTTGCCAGGTAACAAGCCCAATAAAGGTCGCTATACCGGCGAAAGACAACATCCGTCTACGACTTAAATTAACGCGAAAACGAATTTTGGAGCCTCGATAAAAGACTGATAAACTCATCTGAACTCTCTTATTATTTGTTGACTACACCACTTATGTCCCGACAACCGAAAACGCCATCTGAATTGCTACGTACTGGCCAGCAACCTATGGCTGAAACGTTGCGACATTATGCACAGTTTGCCGCTCAACTCTCTCAATGGCAACAGTTGTTTAAAAACTGCGTGGACAAAGCAACCGCTCAACATTGTCAGCTTGTGAATATTCGCGACGGCGAGCTTATTATAAAGGCTGGCAGCGGCAGCTGGTCAACAAAACTTAAATTCCAACAAGCGGCCATTATAACGTATTTTCAAAACAATGCGACGGTGCCGGTCAACAAGCTGAGCGTGAAAGTGTCACCGAATGTAAACACCACAAATGACAACGCACAAAGGCTAAGGAATATGGCGGAGGGTTGCAGCGAGCCGCTGCGACTTCAGTTAGAAGCATTAGCGGCGAAGTTTGATAACAACGCCGCCAACAATAAAGGCTAATTAAGCCGTAGTATTAGCTGGTGACCAAAATGCGATAGGCTCTTTTGCCTGCTCATCTTCAAAGGTCACGAACTCCCAGGCAGACTCAGTTTCCAGTACCGCCTGAAGTAATTGGTTATTTAACGCATGGCCTGACTTGTATGCACGCAGGTGGCCCAAAATGCTATGACCGCCCATGTAGAGATCGCCCACAGCGTCCAACATTTTATGCTTCACAAACTCGTCGTCATAACGCAGGCCATCATTATTTAACACGCGGAAGTCATCCAGAACCACAGCGTTATCAAAACTGCCACCAAGTGCCAGGTTATTTTTGCGCAAGTACTCAATGTCTTTCATAAAGCCAAAGGTACGCGCACGGCTAATGTCTTTAATGAAGGCATTAGCACTGAAGTCCATGCTGACAGTTTGCCCTGTGTCTGCGATAGCCGGATGGTCAAAGTCGATAGCAAAGTCGATACGGAAACCATCGTGGGGTAGCAGTTCCGCCCACTTGTCACCGTCTTCAACACGCACCGGCTCTTTGATTCGGATAAACTTCTTCGCTGCTGACTGCTCTTCAATGCCCGCACTTTGTAGCAGGTAAACAAACGGGTGAGAGCTACCGTCCATAATAGGTATTTCGTGAGAGTCGACTTCGATAATAGCGTTATCAATGCCAACTCCTGCAAGCGCAGCGAGTAAGTGTTCGACTGTCGATATGCGAATATTTTCTTCATTAATTAAGCACGTACACAACTGCGTATCACGAACCCAGTCAGCACGCGCAGGGATATCCACTGCCGGCTCTAAGTCAGTACGGCGAAAGATCAACCCAGTATTAGCCGGCGCCGGACGCAAAGTTAAGTTCACTTTGTTGCCCTTGTGCAAGCCAATTCCTGTTGCTGATATCGCTTGTTGCAATGTACGTTGCTTAATCATGAGTTTTATTCACCTACCTTATAAAATCGGTTCGCTTTATACGGTTACTGGTCAAAAAACGACCATTCAAACCGAAGCGGCCGCATATTATACGACATTTGTCATGGTCCGATCAAATTTTACGCATAATTACACTGGCTTAGCGGTAATTTAGTCCGCTTGTTTGCGCAAAAATGCCGGAATATCCAAATAATCCAGTTCTTTTTCCTGCTTTGGCTTCGCCGCCGCCTGACGCTTCGCTTCTGGTTTCGGCTCTGCCTGAGCCTCTTCCTGCTCTTCGTAACGAGGAGCTGTAGCGCCGCGGTCAATGTCCGCACGATACGTAGGTTGCGGTTCACGCTTAGGTGCATTTTGCGCATTGTTGACCAGAGAAATATCTGGTTTACGCTCTGCGCCGATACCTGTCGCAACAACGGTTACTCTTAATTCATCAGACATTTCAGTATCGATAACGGTTCCCACAATTACGGTCGCATTATCTGACGCAAACGCCTTCACGGTGTTACCTACCGTTTCGAACTCGTCAATGCTCATGTCCATGCCAGCGGTTACATTAACCAAGACACCGCGCGCGCCTGACAGATCGATGTCTTCCAGAAGCGGGCTGTTGATAGCCATTTCCGCCGCTTCCTGCGCGCGATCTTCACCGCTTGCGGCTCCGGTACCCATCATCGCGGTACCCATTTCTTTCATCACTGCACGAACGTCGGCAAAGTCAACGTTGATAAGACCCGGACGGGTAATCAGCTCGGCAATGCCCTGTACCGCACCTAATAGCACGTTGTTGGCTGCGCTGAAGGCATCTAACAACGAAGTGCCTTTGCCCATTACCTTCAACAGTTTCTCGTTAGGAATAGTAATAAGCGAGTCCACACTTTGCTCTAGCGCGTGAATACCTTCATCGGCAACGGCCATGCGCTTCTTACCTTCAAACGGGAAGGGTTTAGTAACAACCGCAACTGTCAGAATACCCAGCTCTTTGGCGACTTCAGCAACCACAGGTGCTGCACCGGTTCCAGTGCCGCCGCCCATGCCGGCTGCAATAAAGACCATATCCGCGCCTTCTAATTGAATACGGATATTTTCGCGGTCTTCTTCCGCTGATTGGCGACCCACTTCAGGGTTAGCGCCAGCGCCAAGCCCCTTCGTGATGTCCTGACCTAATTGAATGGTCACGTCTGCAGTGTGATTACGCAATGCCTGCGCATCGGTGTTCGCCGCAATAAACTGCACGCCTTCAATTGACTCTTTTACCATGTGCTGAACAGCGTTACCGCCACCACCACCGACGCCTATCACCTTAATGACGGCTTCGCTTTCGTAATTATCCATCAGTTCGAACATAATAATTCTCCCTACCTGCTTTTTTTGCTACCCCAAGTTAAAACTCACCTTTAAACCAGCTCTGCACTTTTTGCCAGAGCCCGATAACGTCAGTTTTAGAGCTTTCTTTTTGTGATACAGCGGCGTCTTCCTGTCCATACCGTAACAGTCCGACCGCTGTCGCATAAACCGGGTCTTCTACGTAGTCCCGTAAACCTTTCATACCAAGCGGCACACCTACGCGCACCGGCATTTGAAATATCTCTTCCGCAAAGTCAACGCAGCCTTCCATTTTCGCGCTACCACCTGTGATAACCACACCAGCAGCTATTTGTTCGTCCAGGCCGCTTTGCTGAATTTCATCTCTGATTAACTCAAACAGCTCTTGGTAACGCGGCTCCACCACTTCTGCGAGGGTATGTCGAGACATAACACGCGAAGGGCGACCACCCACTGACGGCACCTCAATGGTGTCTTCCATGCTGACCATTTGCCGCAACGCACAAGCGTGCTTGGTCTTAATTTCTTCCGCGTGATTCGTTGGTGTGCGGAATATTTTTGCAATATCACTGGTGACCTGATTACCCGCCGCCGGGATCACAGCGGTGTGACGCAGCACTCCGCCTGCATAGATGCAGATATCAATAGTACCGCCGCCTAAGTCAACCAACGCCACGCCTAAGTCTTTTTCGTCATCGGTTAGTACCGAGATGCTGGATGCCAGCGCTGAAAAAATCAGTTTGTCGACCGACAAACCACAGCGTTCCACGGCTTTGGTAATGTTCTTGGCCATGTCATTAGCGCAAGTAATAATGTGGACTTTTGACTCCATACGCACGCCCGACATACCAATAGGACTGCGAATGCTTTCCTGAGAGTCAATCACATACTCTTGCGGTAGCACATGCAAAATGCGGCGCTCTTTCGCAATAGGCACCGACTGCGCTGCATGAATCACACTGTCGACATCGTCCTGTGTCACTTCCGCTTCATTAATCGGCACCATGCCGCTTTCGTTCTGGCACGAGATGTGGCGACCAGAGATATTCAAGTAAACAGATGCAACTCGGCAGTCAGCCATCAATTCGGCTTCGTCCACAGCTCGTTGAACCGACTGAACGACCAAATTCAGGTCATTAACGCCGCCTTTGTCCATGCCACGAGCAACCGCAGTACCAACGCCTACAACGCTGATTTCATTGTCCGGCAACAACTCACCGATAAGAGCGGTAACTTTGCTCGTACCTATGTCCAGACCTACTACCATATTGCGTTCCGATGTTTTCGACATATCTGTCTAACTCTCACTTTTTGCTTCACGCCAGGCTACTGCAGCCCCGGTATCGTATCGTAAATCCACTGTGTCGACTTTGTTCTCTTTACTGTTTTCGTGGTTCATCATACTTGGAAACAAGTCGATAAACCGTTTAATGCGTTCCAGGGTGGCTTCCCGCCCTAACTTAATTTCAATACCTTGCTCCAGCACCAAACTGACAGCAAAGCGGTCGGTTAAACGTAAGGCTCTTATCGAAAAACCATTCACCGACAACATCTTTTGTAATCGGTAGAACTCGCTTAGCGTGTCCTCGACCGCGTGCTCAGGCCCAAAAAGTTGGGGTAGCTGCGCACTCACTTTTGTCACGTCAGCCCGAAACACTTCATCTTGTTCGTTGATCAGCCGGTCCGCATTCCAAAGCGCTTGCGGCTGATGCTCCGAAACAAATACCGATAAACGGTCGGGCCATACTTTCCGTATGGATACTTTTTGTACCCACGGCAGCGCTTCCACTCGCTGCCTTAAACTGTCGACGTCGGCCGTAAAAAAACTGCCTAACGGCTTTGACAAAAGTGCCTGTCTTATCTCACTTTTGTCGGTATAAATAAGCTCGCCCTGCACACTCAAACTGGCTATAGGCACTTGCTGTTCATCTGTCAGTACTTCATTTAACTGATAAATACCGACGCCTAAACCTATCAAAGTCAAGCAAAACACGATGACGCCAGACCAAAAGTTAACCAACTTAAGGCGCTGCTCAGCGGCCATATCTACTGCTCCAGCGTCTGCGCCAATATGCGCTGCACCAGCTCACCAAAATCAATACCTGATGCTTTCGCTGCCATTGGCACCAGGCTTTTTTCTGTCATGCCCGGTACTGTATTCGCTTCTAAAAAATACCAATGCCCATCGCTCGATCGCATGACATCAATGCGTCCCCACCCTTTACCATCAACCGCTTTAAAAGCGTCTTCAGCCAAGTTTTTTAGGTAGGCTTCATCGTCATTGTCTAAACCGGACGGACAATGATACAGGGTGTCGTTTGCCTGGTACTTTGCTTCAAAATCATAAAACTCATGCGGTGTTTCCAGACGAATAACCGGCAACGCGTTATTATCCAACAAAGCAATGGTGTATTCTTTACCTTTTATCCACTTTTCGACTAAAACTTGTTCATCAAATTGAACGGCATGTTTTAACGCCGAGGTTAAACGCTCAGCAGTATCAGCAATACTCATACCTATTGATGAGCCTTCCCTTGCTGGTTTAACAATAACCCGTCCACCGAGCTCTTCTAATAAGATTTCGCTGTCTACCTGGTCGAGTTCCGACGCCCGAACCACCCGCCATGGTGCTGTCGGGAGCTGTAGTGCGTGCCAAATCTGTTTGCAACGCACCTTATCCATTGCTAAGGCACAGCCTAAAACACCACTGCCGGTGTAGGGCATTTCCAGCACTTCCAGTGCGCCCTGCATACTGCCGTCTTCACCTCCGCGACCATGCAAAGCAATAAACACTCGCTCGTAACGCTCTTCCATTAACTCATGTAAGTCATGGGCTGCCGGGTCAAATGCATGTGCATCAATACCTTTAGCCACTAACGCCTTTAACACCGCCATTCCGGACTTAAGCGACACTTCACGCTCGGCAGAATAACCGCCAAGCATAACCGCGACTTTTCCGAAGGCCTCAGGCGTCATTATTCAATACCTCTGAAGCTATTTGTTTCGCCAGAGCGCCGACATTACCGGCTCCCTGGGTCAGTAATAAGTCGTTCCCCGCCAGTACCGATTTCAACACTTGTGGTACTTCTTCCGGCGAACCCACAAAAACCGGATCAATTTGCCCGCGCTGACGAATTGATCGGCACAGTGAACGACTGTCTGCACCGGAAACGACTGCTTCACCTGCGCTATATACTTCCAGCATTATCAATACATCGACCTGCGACAACACATTGACGAAGTCTTCATACAAGTCCCGGGTGCGCGAATAACGGTGCGGCTGAAACACCATGACCAGACGCTTTTCAGGCCAACCTTCGCGTGCGGCTTTTATCGTCGCAGCGACCTCCGACGGGTGGTGTCCATAGTCGTCCACCAACATGACTTCACCCTCTTGCGCCGAGTCAGAAGGTACGGGGAAGTTTCCATAATGCTGGAAGCGACGGCCAATACCTTCAAATTTTGTCAGGGCTCGTTTAATAGACTCGTCGTCTATACCTTCATCCGTTGCAACGGCCACAGCCGCCAGTGCATTCAGTGCGTTATGTTTCCCTGGCATATTCAGGCAGACACGGAACGGCTCCCGGTCTTTACGTAAGATGGTAAAGCAGCTTTGACTTGCTGTTTGTTCATAGTCAACGGCACGCACATCAGCCGATTCACTAAAGCCGTAGGTTATTGCCTGACGCCCAACCCGTGGAATAAGCTCTGACACAACGTCATCATCAGCACACATAACTGCTAATCCGTAAAACGGTAGGTTGTGCAGAAACTCCACATAAGTATCCAGCAACTTATTAAAGTCACCTTCATAGGTGTCCATGTGGTCCGCTTCAATATTCGTCACTATTGCGACCATAGGCTGCAAATGAAGGAAGGAGGCATCGCTCTCATCCGCTTCTGCAATTAAATACTTGCTGCTGCCCAGACGAGCATTGGAACCTGCGCTATTCAGCAAGCCACCAATAACGAAAGTTGGATCTCTCTCGGCTTCGGCAAAAATACTCGCCACCAATGAAGTGGTGGTGGTTTTACCATGGGTTCCTGCCACCGCAATTCCATGTCGAAAGCGCATTAATTCGGCCAGCATTTCCGCCCTACGCACAACGGGGACCCGCAACTCATGTGCCGCTAATAATTCAGCATTGTCCTGCTTTATAGCGCTTGAAACCACAACCACGCTGGCACCTTCGATATTGTTCGCCATGTGACCTAACACAATAGTCGCGCCTAGCTCTCTTAGGCGTTCCGTATTGGCATTTTCAGCAATATCAGAGCCCGATATTTGATAGCCTTGATTCAGCAACACTTCTGCTATTCCGGCCATGCCGGCGCCACCGATACCGACAAAGTGAATGCGCTGCACCCGACGCATTTCAGGTACATTCACTATGGTAAAGGGCTGTGCTTTTGTTGCGGTCATGCTAGTCATCGCTCTTCTCAAATCTTTTACATTCATTCGCTAAGCGTTGGGTCGCCTCTGGCATCCCACGCTCGCGGGCGAAACGCGCCATTGTCCACAGTTGTTGCCTGTCATGCAATAAACGTTTTAAGTGGATGGCTAAAGCCCCATTTTCTAACTCTTTTTGCGGCATTAATAGTGCCGCACCACAACTTTCCAAAACCTTTGCATTCGCTGTTTGATGATCATCCACTGCATGCGGCAGTGGCACCAAAATAGAAGCGACACCAACGGCTGCTAGCTCCGACACAGTTAAAGCGCCAGCACGACAAATCACTAGATCCGCCTTGGCAAATTCCGATGCCATATCGTCAATAAATTCATGTACGGCAAGCGAGCTTATGGCTTCAGCCCCGGCATACGCTGCTTTAGTGCTGGCTTCGTTACCCTGACCACATTGGTGAACCACATTGAGCTCTACATCCGCTAACTGCTGAACCGCTTGTGGCACTTGCTCATTCAACACTTTTGCGCCCAGGCTTCCGCCGACAACTAATATCGTTATAGGCCCTGCAATGCTCTTATCTTCCTGATGCGTTTTTACAACCTCAGTAAAAGCCTGACGCAGCGGGTTGCCAACCACCGAGTATCGGCGCCATTGAGGCGTCGCCACCGGCAAACCTAAAAATACATTGGTTGCCCGAGGCGCCAGTAAGCGGGTTGTCATACCCGGTACTGCATTCTGTTCATGCACTAACAGTGGAATGCCCATCATTTTTGCGGCAATGCCCATCGGGGCGCAGACATAACCGCCAAAGGTCACAACAACGTTCGGCTGTAACTGCTTTAACAGCCGACGACATTGCAGGACAGCTTTCGCTAGCACCAGCGGCATCTTCAATTTGCGCAATAACCCGTGTCCGCGAACTCCGGTCATGCTGATGCTATGCAAACTAAAGCCTGCGGCCGGAATAACTCTGGACTCAAGACGCCCTTCCCGAGTTCCCAGCCAGTCAACCTGCCAGCCGTCATTTCGTAAGGTTTCAGCCACGGCCAGTGCTGGGAAAATATGGCCGCCAGTACCAGCCGCCGCAATCAGTGCACGGTTCATTCAGCACCTCCGCGCGGAGCAACTTTGCGACCGCTCATTCGGCGCTCATGATCAATACGCAGCAATAATCCGATAGCCAGTGCTGACACAACCAAGCTAGTACCACCGTAACTTACTAATGGCAGCGTTAAGCCTTTTGTCGGCAACGCACCAGATGCCACACCGATATTCACAAAGGCCTGGATACTGAACCAAACGCCAATGCCATAGGCCAAATACCCGCCGTAGCGCTGGTCGACCATTAGGCAGCGGCGCCCGATAATTAAAGCGCGCCAAACCAACATTAATACAACTGCTATTACGCCCATCACGCCTACAAAGCCAAGCTCTTCGGCAACAACAGCCATAATAAAGTCGGTGTGAGCCTCCGGCAGATACTGCAATTTTTGGATGCTATTCCCTAAACCCGCACCGCTAAATTGTCCCTGCCCAAAGGCGATAAGTGACTGCATTAGCTGGTACCCTGCGCCAAATGGGTCTTTCTCGGGCTCAAGGAAGGTCAAAAAGCGCTGCATTCGATAAGGCTCAACAATAATCAGCAGTATCATTGCCAGCACACAAGTAATGAATACCGCGAAAAACTGCCAAAGTTTAGCTCCTGCCAGAAAAAGCATGGCAACAGTCGTCGCTGACAACACAACGACGGTTCCAAAGTCGGGCTGCATCAGCAGCAATACCGCTGCGATAAACAACAAGGCCAAAGGTTTGATGAAACCTTTAATAGCTTCCCGGACTTCGTCTTCACGACGCGCCAGATAACTGGCCATGTACACGTAGAAAAACAACTTAGCCATTTCCGCTACTTGCACGGTAATGGGGCCGACTTTTATCCAACGCTGCGAGCCGTTCACTTCATGCCCAACAACTAGAACAACCAGCAACATGGCCAATCCAACCAACAAGAGCTTACCGCTATGTTCATTCCATAACGTGGTAGGAATCCGCAAGGACGCCAGCATTACCAATAAGCTGATAACAATATAAATGCCATGCCGAATTGCAAAGTGAAATGGGTTTCCAGTCAACCGGTCAGCCGTTGGTAATGACGCTGAAGACACCATAATAAATCCAAAGGCTAACAATGCGAGTGACACCGTCAGCAGCACGCGGTCGTAAAGAGCCTGACTGGTTGACGGTTTAAACCACTCAACCAGTTGCTGCCAGCGCGGTGCTTTGGCGGCTGGCATTTCAAGCGCTAATTGTTCTTCACGCACTGTTGCCATTGGCTGCCTCCACCGCTTGACAGAATACGTCACCACGATGCTCGAAGTTATCGAACTGATCAAAACTTGCACACGCTGGCGATAACAATACCATGTCTCCGGGCTGCACCAGTGACTTAGCAAGTGCTACGGCCTGCTCCAGGCTGTTAACCTGTCTTGAGCCATTAAACAGCTTGCCAATTTTCGGACCGTCTTTACCTATTGTCAGCAGTATGTCGACTTTATCTAAAGTCTCTGCTAACTCTTTAAAGTCCGCACCTTTGCCGTCGCCACCTGCAATGAGGAGTAATCTACCGGTAATTGCCGGTCGCAGCCCCTCTACCGCCGCAGCGGTTGCACCAATATTGGTGGCTTTTGAGTCATTTACCCATAACACGCCCGATTCCTGACTCACTAACTGGCAACGGTGCTCTAAACCGGTGAAGTTTTTAGCTGCTTCTACTGCATCTTCTATTGAAATGCCGAGCGACACAGCCAGTCCCAGTGCAGCTTGGGCGTTCAATAAGTTATGAACACCCTGTAACTGCAGCTGATCTGCCCGCAGAACCACTTCCCCGGCATAAGTAATGGCAACGGGACCGCTTGATTTATCAACATTGCCGCCTAGCAAGCCGAAATCATTGGGATGAGCGTCTTTGCCAACGCTCACTACTTTACCGGTGATAGGGTGAGGCCAGGTATCCTGTTGCTGACGGTTCAACACCCAGGTATCTGCGTTATTAAATATACGCTGCTTAGCAGCAATATAATCCTCAAGCGCATTATAACGGTCGAGGTGATCAGCGCTAATATTCAGCAATACTGCGGCTTTCAGTTTTAACTTTTCTGTTAGCTCCAGCTGAAAACTCGATAACTCAAGCACGACAGCGTCAGGCTTGTTATCCAGCTGCAGCAGGTCTAACACAGGTAAACCAATATTTCCCGCAGCAACCACATTCTTTCCGACCTGCTGACCAATAAACTCGACCAGTCGGGTTACTGTCGACTTACCGTTTGAACCGGTCACAGCCACCAGTGGAAAATCGACATTTTGAGCAAAAATTTCAATATCCCCAACGACGGGTATACCCGCATCGCGAGCTAGCGTCAGCGGCTCTTCACGTAAATCGATACCGGGGCTTGTGATAATCAAGTCGGCGGCTAACGTATCCTCTATTTCCCAGCGGCGAGTGTTGAACTCAGCGCGTGGCATTATCACTTTCGCGTCTTCAAGACCCGGTGGGTTTTCTCGCGAATCAAATACTCTCACATCAGCAATTAACGACGGCTTGTTAGCCAGAAAACGCACAACCGATACCCCGGTCTTACCCAGACCAAGCACCATGATGTGTTTTATTTTCTGCCAGTTTATCGTTGTCATTGTTATTACCGAAGTTTCAGTGTCGCTAAACCAATTAGCACGAAAATTAAAGACAATATCCAAAAGCGCACGATAACTCGTGGCTCTGGCCACCCTTTTAGCTCGTAATGGTGGTGAATAGGTGCCATACGGAAGACTCGTTTGCCTCTAAGCTTGTATGAGCCAACCTGAAGCATGACCGACACGGTTTCCATGACGAACACACCACCCATAATGAACAGCACCAGCTCCTGACGAACCAGAATGGCAATGATGCCAAGTGCAGCTCCAAGCGCCAGCGAGCCAACATCGCCCATAAATACCAGTGCCGGATAGGTGTTAAACCAAAGGAAGCCAAGACCGGCTCCCACAATAGCGGCACAAACAACCAGTAATTCTGCGGTTAGTGGTAAATAAGGAATTTGTAAGTAATCGGCGAAGTTCACATTACCGGAGGCGTAAGCAAAAATACCTAGCGCCGCTGCCACCATAACGGTCGGCATAATGGCCAAACCGTCCAGGCCATCGGTTAAGTTCACCGCATTACTGGTTCCCACCATGACAAAGTAGGCCATAAGAATGTAAAGCATGCCCAGCTGCGGCATGACATCTTTAAAGAACGGTACCAGTAGCGCAGTTTCAGCCCCCATGGTGCTGCTCCAATACAGGTATACCGCCGCTGCACTGGCAATAACGGATTGCCAGAAGTACTTCCACTTGGCAATGAGGCCTTTTGGATCTTTACGCACCACTTTACGGTAGTCGTCGATAAAGCCAATAATGCCAAAACCTGTTATGACCAACAGCACGACCCAGACATAACGGTTTTCTAAGTCAGCCCAGAGTAATGAAGAGCCAAGCACTGCCGCCAAAATTAAGACTCCCCCCATGGTTGGGGTTCCGCTCTTACTTAAATGACTTTGCGGGCCGTCGTCTCTTACGGTCTGCCCAATTTGCAGAAGCTGTAGACGACGAATTAATGTTGGACCTAACCAGAGCGATAGTACCAATGCCGTTAAGATGCTTAATATTGCCCTCAACGTTAGGTAAGAAAACACGTTAAACGCGCTTTCAAATTGCATTAGGTACTCAGCCAACCAAACTAACATGCGTGTTTATCCCCTATACTGCTGTGGCTCGCTACAGCGCTTTGCAACGCTGCTACGACGCGCTCCATGTGCGCAGACCGTGAGCCTTTAATCAGCACTGTGACCGGCTGCTTACTCTGTTGTTCTGTAAGTCTTTGTAAAATCGCCTGCACTAGGGCATCCAGTTGACTGAAATGCTTGCCTCCGTGACCATTAAACACTTCACTGGCGCTTTGGCTGAGTACACCCAGGCTGTATAAATTATCAATGCCCGTACCTATAGCATGCTCGCCTATTTCTTCATGATAAGCGCGGGCATCAGCCCCAAGCTCTCCCATGTCGCCCAAAACAAAAATTCGGTAACCGCTATAGCTGCCCAGTAAATCCAGCGCGGCTTTCGTTGAGGCAACACTCGCATTATAGGTGTCGTCAATAATGCGTAAGTGCTCACTAACCTTGATGGTGGTTAGGCGACCTTTAGCAGGTGTTACCCGCTCTAAGCCACTAATAATGTCAGCCAGAGAGACGCCTAGCTGATAAGCCGCAGCCGAAGCTGACAGCGCATTAAGTACATTGTGGCGGCCACTTAACTGTAAAGTCACAGCCTCGGCTTGGCCGTCAATATGCAAAGTAAAGGTTGGGTGGCCTTCATCGTTGAGTTGAATGCCTGTGGCATACACATCGGCTTGCTCGGACAAACCAAACGTCTGCCAGTGGTAATTAGCACACACTGACTCCCAGCTCGAACTGTAATTAGACTCAAGTGGGGTAATCGCCACTCCCTGGCTCCCCAGACCACGGAAAATCTCAGTTTTAGCGCGCGCAACACCGTGCACACTGCCAAAACCTTCAACATGCGCAGCGCTGACATTATTCAGTATTGCTACGTCAGGCTTAGTTAAGTTAGTGGTGTAGCCAATCTCCCCAGGGTGATTCGCACCTAACTCAATAACCGCGTATTTATGTTGTCTTTCTAGGCGTAACAATGTCAGCGGCACGCCAATGTCATTATTGAAATTACCGGCCGTCGCCAGAGTACTGTCCTTAAGCGACAGAATGGAAGACAGCATTTCTTTAACGGTGGTTTTTCCGTTACTACCGGTAATAGCAACGGTTTTCGGAGCCACTTCTGCTTTCACTGCCGCACCGAGCAGCCCCAGTGCATAGCGCGTATTTTCAACGACAATTTGGCTTAATTCGGTTTGTTGCGGCTTCTCAACAAGCAAGGCTTCAGCACCGCCTTTTCGGGCTTTCTCGGTAAATCGATGCGCATCGAAATTAGGTCCTTTTAACGCAATAAATAGCGCCCCGGTTAAGTCGTCACGCGTATCCGTTGATACCTTACTGATGGTTTTGTCTTCACCGACAAGACGTCCACCGACTTTCTCTGCTATCCAGGCTAAGGTTACAGAAATCATGCGCAGTCTCCTTGCAGCCAGTCGCTGACAACCGCTCGTTCGTTGTAATCAACACGTTGTGTGCCTATTACTTGATAATCTTCATGCCCCTTGCCAGCCAAAAGTACGACATCATCCTGCTGAGCTTCTTGCATGGCCCGGATCACCGCTTCCCGGCGCCCCGGCCATACTTTTACTTTGTCCTTTTCAGCAATGCCGGCAAGAATGTCATCAATAATCTGTTCACTGGGTTCAGTACGCGGGTTGTCGTCGGTAACAACGACAACATCGGCTGAGTCTGCCGCGACTTTCCCCATTTGCGGGCGTTTGCCCCGGTCTCTGTCTCCGCCACACCCAAACACACACCATAGTTTACCTTTGCAATGCAGTCGTAGCGCTCTTAGCACTTGGTCCAAAGCGTCCGGCGTGTGAGCATAATCGACAACCACTAAGGGCGAATGCTGATTGTGGAAGGCCTCCATACGCCCCGGCACTGGCATTAACTGTTTGCAGGCATTGGCTAAGCCACTTAGCTTGTACCCAAGAGAAAGCAACGTCGCTATCGCAGTTAACACGTTGTAGATATTGAAACGCCCTAATAGCGGCGTTTCTATTGCGTAAGACTGACCTTGCCAGCTCAACTCGAATGCCGAACCCTCTTCATGGAATTGCAGCCCTGACGCTTTTAAACTTGGCTCTAACGATGCGTCGTTTAATGTCACCCAAAGCTCGGCACCATGCTCTTTGTACCAGTTCGCCAATACCGCATCATCGGCATTTACAATTCGGTGTTGAACACCAAAGTCCGTAAATAGGCGTTGCTTTGCAGCAACATAATTGTCCATCGTACCGTGGTAATCCAGGTGGTCACGACTAATATTGGTAATAGCGACAGCCGCAAATTGAAGGGCGTCTACCCGGCGCTGCACTAACGCATGCGATGACACTTCCATAGCCACCAACTCAGCACCTTCCGCTTTCAACGTAGCCAGCCGTTGTTGAATAGTAACCGCATCTGGTGTGGTATGACGCTCTGGTAACAGCCGCCCAATTAAGCCGCTTCCTGTTGTGCCAATAACGGCAGACTCCTTACCCAAGCGTTGAGCAAGTTGCGCAATAATATGAGTGACTGATGTTTTGCCGTTAGTACCGGTAACGCCGATAACGGTCATACCTTTTGACGGGTGCTCGAAGAAGTTTCCGGCAATTTCAGACAGATGCTCACGAACCCCACTAAAGCCGATAACAACGGCACCTCGCCGCTGCTCTACCGCTAAGCCCGGAGACTCAGCAATCACCGCAACAGCGCCCTGGTCGATAGCCGCGTCGATATAAGCACGACCATCGGTTTCGTACCCGGGTATTGCAATGAATAAATCACCGTTAGCGACCTGACGGCTATCCAGTTTTACGCCCGAGACGGTCACATCTGGAATATTTAATGATGCAGGCAACATATTTAGAAGTTCAGAAAGCATTTTCATTGCTGACCTCCAAAGCCCGCTGCGCGAATTTCTGTGTCATCCGGGTTGTCCGGCGGCACGTTCAACAAGCGCATGGTTTGCGCGACGATATTTGAGAATACAGGGGCAGCTGCGGTGCCACCGTAATAGTCATCCGTTCCCGGCTCGTTTATTGTCACAACAACCACTACTTCTGGGTTGCTCACTGGCGCAATGCCGGCAAACAACGCGACATATTCATCACCATAACCACCCGTTGCTTTCGTTTTCCGAGTGGTACCGGTTTTCCCGGCAATTCGGTATCCCGGTACCTGAGCCTGTTTTGCAGTGCCGTCACGAACAACTTCTTCCATCATGTGCATGACGGCAAGCGTATTATCAGGATTAAAGACTTGCTCGCCTGGTAGCGGTGATTCTTGACGGAATATGGTCAGCGGTCGCTTCACACCACCGGAGGCTATAATACTGTAAGCTTTAGCTAGCTGTAGGGTCGTAACAGACAAGCCATAACCATAGGACAATGTGGCTATTTCAAACTCAGACCAACGACGCCGATCGCTCAACAGCCCCATCCCCTCACCCAGTAAGGCAACTCCGGTATCACTACCAAAGCCAGCATCCGCGTAGGTTTGTAGTAACGAGTCGACACCTAAGTCCAGCGCCATTTTCGTCACACCAACATTCGACGAGTGTTTAAGGACCTCTGTCAGGGTAAGCTCTCCGCGGTTACGCGGGTCACTCACGCGGCGTCCGCCCAAGCGCATCCAGCCCGGACTTGTATCAATAATGTCACCGGCTTTATGACGGCCGTTTTCCAGCGCACTCAGCACCACCAAAGGCTTGACCGTCGAGCCTGGCTCGTAGCTGTCGGTAATCGCCCGATTTCGCATTCTGAATGACTGCAAATCGGCACGATTGTTAGGGTTAAAGGACGGGCTGTTGACCATTGCCAGGATTTCACCAGTATCAACATCGAGTACAATAGCGGAGCCAGACGTTGCCTGGTTGTAGCGCACGGCTTTTTTAAGCTCTGTATAGGCAGTCGCCTGAATCCGCTGATCGATACTCAAGGTTAATTGTTTTGGTTGTTGCGCCTCTGTCTGGCTAATTTCCTCAACAACCCGCCCTTGCGCGTCCTTGCGGTAAACTCGCTTGCCCGGTTGTCCGGTCAAGTGTTCGTCATACAGTAACTCGAGTCCTTCCTGACCCTCACCATCAATATTTGTCAGACCCACTAAATGGGCAGCAATTTCACCGGTTGGGTAATAACGGCGAGACTCTGTTTTTAAATAAACGCCCGGAATTTTTAGCTGCTTGACGTAATCCGCTTCCGACGGTGTGACTTTTCGCTGCAAATAAACAAAGCGTTTGCTTGGATCATCGACTTTATCAACCAAGGCTTCGCGGTTCATTCGAAAGGTTTCTGCCAATGCCTGCCAGCGCCGGTTATCTGCCAACGCATTATGTTCATCAATACGTTTAGGGTCAGCCCAGACAGTTTCTACCGGGACGCTAACAGCAAGCTCGCGGCCGTGACGGTCGACAATACTGCCTCGCTGCACTGGCAAGCTATCAGAGCGTAAACTACGCATGTCGCCTTGCAAGGAGAAGCGTTCAGGGCTAACAACTTGTATATAAGCTGCACGCGCAACCAGAACGGAGAAAACACCGAACAGCACGGTCACTGCAATGTAAAAGCGCCAGCGAGTACCAGCCGGCTCAGTCCGCTTTTTACGCTTAGCCATTACCATGAGACCATAACCTCCGTTTCGGATGTTACGTCACGCATTCCAAGCTGCTGTTGAGCAATACGTTCAACCCGGCTGTGCTCTGTCAGTGCATTCTGCTCAATCACTAAATGTCGCCACTCGCGGTCAAGCGTGTCGCGGTAAGACAACAGATCATCACGTTCAGCTGTCAGCTGACGGTTCAAGTGAGCCACATAAACAATGCTTAGTGCGTTAAAAACGACCACCACGCCCAGTAGCACAACCCACTTATGCTGCACTAAATCTTGCAGCACCATTTTGGTTAAGCTGGGATAGCGTTGTTTAGTCATGGTAGACCCTCCTTGCTATACGCAGCACTGAACTGCGTGCCCGAGGGTTTAGTGAGACTTCGTGTTTGCCTGGTTTTATGGCTTTACCCACTTTTTCTAATGACTTGTCTTTATTTATCTCGGCATCAGTAACAGGTAACCCGGCTGGTACATGCTTGCCTTCGCTGTGTTTGCGAATAAAACGTTTAACCAATCGGTCTTCCAGGCTATGGAAACTAATAACGACTAGACGTCCGTCTTGCTTTAGGGCCGCTAGAGAGGCTTCAAGCGCCTGCTCTATTTGTTCCAGCTCTTTGTTGACATGAATTCGAATAGCCTGAAATGTCCGCGTTGCCGGGTGCTTATGCTTTTCTTTTACCGGGCTGACACGGGCAATCATATCCGCCAGTTGTTTCGTGCGCACGAACGGCTCTTTCTCGCGATCCATGACAATGGCGCTGGCAATTTTTCGCGCAAAACGCTCTTCGCCGTATTCTTTAAGTACCCAGCTTATCTCATCTTTTTCAGCTCGGTTCAGCCATTCGGCGGCTGTTTCACCGCGCGTGGTATCCATTCTCATATCGAGTGGTCCGTCGCGCATGAAGCTAAAACCTCTCTCGGCATCATCGAGTTGTGGGGACGACACGCCAAGGTCGAATAAAATACCGGTAACTTTTCCGGTTAATTGCCGCTGTTCAAGTACCTGTTGCAGGTTTGAGAAAGGAGTGTGGATAATGTCAAAACGTGGGTCGTCTTGCAGTGTTTTAGCGGCTTCAATAGCTTGTGGGTCTTGGTCTAACGCAATAACCTGAGCGTCATTGCCTAGCTTTTCTAACAACGCACGCGTATGACCACCACGTCCAAATGTGGCGTCAATATAGGTGCCTGCTGTATCAGTCACTAAAGCGTTGATGGACTCTTCCAGTAGCACCGAAACGTGTTGCGGTGACGTTGTTATCATTATAGAGAGAAGTCTTCCAGTCTTTCGTTTAGGGTGAAGTCGCCCTCGCGCTCAACGTCCATATCCTGAGCCACTTGGTCATGCCAAGCGTCTTCATCCCACAGTTCAAATTTGTTCAGCTGACCAACCAACATAAGCTTCTTCTCGAGCCCTGCATGTTGTCTTAAAGGTGCTGATATCAGTAAACGACCGTTTTTATCCATTTCGCAGTCGTCTGCATGACCGAGTAACAACCGCTGCAAGCGGCGTTCTGCGGGGTTCATACTCGATAAACGGGTGAGTTTCTGCTCAATGATTTGCCACTCGGGAAGCGGGTACAACAACAGGCACGGTTGTTTAATATCAATCGTGCATACCATTTTCCCTTCACAGTCTAAAGACAAGGCTTGGCGATACTTAGCTGGGATTGCTAAGCGCCCTTTGCTGTCAAGACTGAGTGTTGTTGCTCCTCGGAACATGATCCCACCTGATCATTAAGATCCACTATTATCCACAAATCCCCACAATGTTACAGTCTAGGTTCCACTGTTTCCCACTGTCAAGAAAAAAACCGTTCTATTTGTCAGGGTTTCTGGCCGATAACAACTAAGCTATTGAAGAAACGTATGAAATAGCAGTGTTAGAGCCTGGGATTAATTTGTGTAATACTCAGGAGAGTCACATTTGAGGTAAATTCGCGCATGAAGCGTTTTTGGCTTTTCATTATTTTTAGCTTTGCTGTTGCCTGTACCGGTGTTATTTGGTTTGCCGAAAACCAACACGCTCAAACCGTAGAAGCCCGAAAGCGCACAGCAACCGAGCGCCTTGGCAAATTGCGTGCTGCGTTAGAGGGACAACTGAATTCCTCCTTAGTCACTGTGCGCGCTTTGCGAGCTGAAATTAAACTGTCTCCCAATATTTCTAATGCTCGGTTTAACGCGTTGATGACCGAGTTAATCACCCAAGATGTCCCCATCCGCCATGTTGCCTTAGCACCTGACCTGGTTATTCAATTTGTGCACCCATTGAAGGGGAACGAACAAGCTCTTGGTTTTCATTACAGAGAATCGCAAGCCCAGCTTGAGGGCGTACAAAAGGCCATTACAAACGGCGACGTTGTTATAGATGGCCCCGTCGAGTTAGTACAAGGCGGTTTAGCTTTAATTGCGCGAGCGCCCGTTGTTTTAGAAAACGACTTATGGGGTGTCATTGCAGTTGTTATTCAAATTGATGAGCTTATGGCTAACAGTGGCTTAAGCTCTGAACAAGGAGTTTACGCAACAGCATTAGCTAAACTCAATACGGTCGGCGACCGGGAATTTCAATTCGGCGATCCGTCTGTTTGGAAGAAAGATCATGTCTCTAGCGACGTCTCACTTTCCGCTGGGCAGTGGCTACTGGCAACAGCGCCGGTTGATGGAAATTGGGTCCCCAAAGGTTTCGTCTACTGGAGCATTGTCGTTTTTGGTCTCATATTGGCAGCCTTAATGAATGCCTTTATGTATTACCTTTTTTATACGCAAATGCGACTGCGCAAAGCCCTTACCATTATTGATGAACAAGCCAGCTTTGACTCACTCACACAGTTGCATAATCGACGCTCCTTTATTAGACACCTCAACCGTTTAACGGGCAAAGCGGCTAAATACAATCATTTCGCAATTCTATTTATCGACTTAGATCACTTCAAAGAGGTGAATGACAGCCTCGGGCATGACTCTGGTGATGAGTTATTAAAGGTGGCGGGCTCACGTTTAAGAAAAGAGCTTAGAGCGGAGGACTTTATCGCTCGTTTAGGCGGCGACGAGTTTGTTGTTGTCATTAACCGGCTGAAATCAAAAGACGTTATTGACCAATTAGCTCTGAAACTAAATAACGCGTTGAATAAACCCTTTGCGTTAAGTCATAGCCAAGTGCAAACCTCATGCAGTATCGGCGTTGCACTTTACCCAGACGATGGCCTGACTACCGAGCAGTTACTTAAAAATGCCGATTTGGCGATGTATGCAGCGAAAGAAGCTGGGCGACGCACGCACTACTTCTTCAATGAAGAGCTTCGCAGGCGTTCGGAGCACCAGAGCTCAATACATAACCGTATGCGAGCAGGGTTGAAAAACCGTGAGTTTCGTTTGGTGTATCAGCCTATCGTTAATTTTGGTAACGGCAAAGTTGAAAAGTGTGAAGCTCTGCTGCGATGGACAGACGACAACGGTAATGTCATATCCCCTGCGGAATTTATCCCGGTTGCCGAAAGTACCGGTTTAATACACGAACTTGGTCAGTTTGTTTTAGAGCAAGCCTGCGCTGATTGGAATTTACTGCAGAGCAACGACATTCATATAGGCTTGTCCATTAACCGCTCCGAACGGGAGCTTAATGATTTAAATGCCGCCAAACAATGGCTTGAATGTATTAGTCAGCACCAGTTACCGGCGGACAAAGTGACCTTTGAAATTACTGAGTCACTGCTAATGAGCAATAAACAGCGACAGATTCACATTCTGCATTACTTGCGTTCAAACGGCGTTAAAATTGCGATTGATGACTTTGGGACTGGCTACTCCAGTATCAATTACCTTCAGCGTTACCCGGTTGATTACCTGAAAATTGATCGGAGCTTTCTGAACCACGCACCTGGCGATAGAATACAAGTTGCCTTGACTGAGGCATTGCTGCGAGTGGCCCGCGCATTAGATATTGATGTGATTGCCGAAGGCGTTGAAAACAAAGAGCAATGGGAGTTTCTCCAACACCAGAAATGCGACTTTGCACAGGGCTACTACATTAGTCCCGGCCTGGGTATTGAAGAGCTCACACGTTTCTTAAAACAGTGGCAATTTTAAAATAAGGGGAGAGTCGGCCGATAAGCCGGGTTCTGTCGTGGACAATCATTCATCTAGTGATCAGGTTGCCCTGATCCTCAAGCAGTCTACCCGGGTTCAACGCGGGCCGCGCCAATGAACCCCTATTTGACCTTGCTCCGGGTGGAGTTTACCGTGCCGCGAACTGTTACCAGCCGCGCGGTGCGCTCTTACCGCACCCTTTCACCCTTACCTGTGCTGCAAGCAGCCATCGGCGGTTTGCTCTCTGTTGCACTAGTCGTCGGCTTACGCCGCCCAGACGTTATCTGGCACCCTGCCCTATGGAGCCCGGACTTTCCTCCCCCTGTAAACAGGCAGCGATTGTCTGGCCAACTCTCCGGCGACGGATTCTACGCTGTGTGGCGCACTAACTCAATCGTTGTTTTTCTGACTTAACGCCCACTGGTACAATTCATTTTTTCGCTCACCATGAAGCTTCGCACTTAACGCCGCGGCTTTTTTCAAAGGCAGTTCTTCAAGCAGTATTTGCAACGTGCGTTTCGCATCTTCACCTGGACCAGAGGTGTCCTTAGGTGCCTGAAACGGCTCAACCAACAGAACCATTTCTCCGCGCTGCTGGTTTGGATCCTCGTTTAAGCGTGTTATGAGCTCCCCAGCCGAGCCTGTTAAATAAGTCTCGAATTGTTTGGTAAGCTCGCGCGCTAACACCACTTGCCGCTCGTCCTCGAAAATATCCGCCATCGCTTCCAGAGTGTGCAGTATTCGGTGTGGGCTTTCATAAAACACTAAAGTACGCGGTGTGTTCACCAAGCTCTCCAGCTTTGCTCGACGTTGTGCCGGCTTAGACGGTAAAAAACCCTCGAATTGAAAACTGTCGGTCGGCAAACCAGCCCCTGAAAGCGCCACTGTCAGCGCACAAGCTCCTGGCAACGAAGTGACTTTCACATTTTGTTTCCGACACAAACTTACCAGCGCATAGCCCGGATCACTAATTAACGGCGTGCCCGCATCAGAAACCAAAGCTATCGACTCACCATTTATCACCCGCTCAATCAGTTGTTCAGCTTTTGCTTTTTCATTGTGATCGTGAAATGCAAAGACAGGAACCTGTACGCCATAATGTTCCAGTAATTTACGAGTATGACGTGTGTCTTCCGCTGCAATTGCGTCCACTTCCTTAAACACCGTGAGTGCTCGTTCGGTAATATCCGAGAGGTTTCCAATTGGCGTAGGTACTATATAAAGGGTGCCTGGTTCCGACATAAAAGCGCCTTCGTTTGTGTCCATGTTCAATGCGGTTTATAGTATCACCGAATAGTCGTCAATGCGGAATCTTACTGTGTTTAAAGCGTATCGTTTTGTTTTTATCGCCATTATTGCCTGCTTTGCTCTGACACAATGTACGTCAGTGCCAAAACGCACCCAAACGCCACAAGAGCGACCGGATGTTCAGCAGCAGACGCTCGATTTAGAAGACGCAAAAAGCTCTGCTGACTGGCTGGAAGAAGCATGGCAGGCCCCCAATGATATCGCCAAGAACTCAGCATTAGTGCAGGCGGCGCTGACTCTTCAGGACGAGAAAGAATGGCAGAAATCGGCAGCGATACTTGCGCGCCTGGACAAAAACCAGCTGACTAATGACGCTAACCGTTATTTCCGACTGGCCAAAGGCCGTTGGTATGCACACAATCAACAGTGGCCTCAAGTTTACAAAACGCTAGAAGGGCTACCTGAGCAGTTCACTCAAAAAGAATATAAACGCCTAACTCTGGAATTACTTGCCTTTGCTGCTGGAGAACGGCATCAGTATTGGCAGGCACTGGCGTGGCAAGTAGAAGCTCAACGCTACTCCGACGAACCATCGCCTAATGCATTATGGCAAACAGCCAGTCAGGTGACACAATCGCAGTTGCCAGCGGAACGCCCTAGAGATCTCGTTTTAGCCGGTTGGTGGCGCCTAATCGATAACCATCATCAGGCAATGACGTCACCAAGCGCTTTTTCAGCGTTGTTAGACAATTGGCAAAACAGTTTTCCGAATCACCCTGCGCGTGAACGCGTCAACTCCTGGGTTAGCTCCGATAGCCAAAGCAATGAAGTCGACAAAAGTACAAATACAATCATTGCTGTTTTACTGCCATTATCCGGTCAATACGAAGCGCAGGGTCTAGCGGTGCGTGACGGCATTATTGCCAAAGTTAGTGAAACCAAGAGCTATGAGCTGGTTTTTATCGATACTCACCAGCTAAGCTTCGAAGAACAGCAGTCCAAGCTAGAAGAGTTAAAGCCAGCGGGAGTTATTGGTCCTCTGTTAAAAGGCTCTGTTACCGAATGGGTTCGACAGACAAGTTTAAATACTCCTCAGGTCTTTCTTAACCAAATTGATGCAGATACCTCAGAGGCGACGGCAAATAGCCACTCCATTTTCTTTGCGCTAAACCCTGAAACAGAAGCAGAGCAAGCGTCTGAGTTTATGAGCTCTGCATCGAGCCGAACGAAGCGTCCGCTGGTTTTGGCAGCGAATACCCCTGGTTCGCAACGCATGGTTGAGCGCTATAAAGAAAGCTGGTCAGGTATTAACGAGCCTTCGGTGAGCTTATTCAGCCAAAGGGACGACATGAAGTCGGCGGTGGAAGCATCGCTGGGACTCGTGGGCAGTAAAGAGCGAATTCGGGCAGTAAAAATTGCTGCAGGCAAAATCATCGTTGATGAGCAAGAGCGTAGCCGACGTGATATAAGTGGTATTTATTTGCCCGGAAACCTCCAACAAGTTCGTCTGTTAAAACCCTTTATTGATGTCAGCATTTCACCTTTTGCTGAACGTATTCCTGTTTATGGAACCTCGTCTGCACACGAGCTTACGAATCAACTTGGCGACAACGATCTCAACGGTCTTATATTTTCTGAAACACCTTGGTTAGTCCAGAACGGCGGCCAAAATGTTTTGCTAAACCAATGGCTTGACGCTCGTTCAGGGTGGGAGCTCTCACAAGCTCGTTTAGCCGCTATGGGTTACGATAGCGTCGACTTGTTACAACGTTTACCCATAATGCAACGTATGCCAGGAACACACTGGAAAGGTTTAAGTGGCGTTCTGAGTGTAGAAAACCAAGTCGTGAATAGACAGTTACAATGGGCTGCATTTAAAAACGGGAGTATCACCGTGCTAGAGGAGCAGCCCAATGCAGGAAAAAACAACCGGTAATAAAGCGGAGTCCATAGCGTCCGAGTTTCTGGCCAAGCATCAGATTAGCATTGTCGAGCGGAATTATCGTATTGACGGTGGAGAGGTCGACCTAATAGCCAGAGATAAAGACGTTTGGATATTTGTAGAAGTAAAGTATCGTGCAAATGAAAAGTTTGCGTCAATACTGGAACAAATAACGCCCCAACAATGTCGTAGAATTCGCTATACTGCGCGCCATTATTTAATGACTCATAATATAGATGAACATACCGCAGCAATAAGATTTGATGTTATTGGCATTAGCGGAGGTTCGCTTAACATAGAATGGATTAAGGACGCCTTTTAATAATGATGACTGACGAGTCTATTAAAGCGCTTTTTACACAGAGCATTCAAACCCAAATATCGGCTGTCGAAAGCCTCTCTGAAGACATGCTGGCAACCGTTGAGCTACTCGTTGGACATCTTCTGAACGGTCAGCGTGTTTTTATTTCCGGAACGGACACAAGTAGCTCACTGGCTGGTCATTTTGTCCACCTAATGACGGAAGGCATGAAATTAGAGCGTCCGCCTTTTCCGGTAATAAGTCTGACATCGAGCCCCAAAAAACAGCTTGCGGCACTCGGCCAGTCCGGCGATATCTTGCTCGTTATTGCGGATAGAGACTCCGATCAACTGACGGGTGTAATGGAAAGCGCAATTAGCCGGGAAATGATTATTATCGCACTGACCAGTGAAGGAAATGAGCTAGTGTCGGGCTTGCTGGGGCCAAATGACGTTGAATTGCGAGTGCCCAGTTTAAATGCAGCCCGAGTGCTGGAAACACAATTATTTATACTGCACAGCCTGTGCGAGCAAATTGAATCGACTATTTTTCCTGAGGAGCATTAAAATGATGAACCAAAGTCGTCATATTCTCATTGTAACAGCGCTTTGTTTAGCGTTTCTTCAGGGCTGTGCGGCCGTAGCAGTGGGAGCTGCTGCCGTGGGCGTTAGCTCCGCCAGCGACCCTCGCACTATCGGCACGCAAATCGATGATCAAACCATTGAAATGAAAGCTAACGCCAAATTAGGCAATCAGAAAAAGCTTAACGAAGCTCGCGTCATTGCAGTTAGCTACAACAACAATGTGCTTCTTATAGGACAAGCTCCAACAGAAGCGCTAAAGCGCCTCGCAGAAGACACTATTCGCGATACCAATGGCATTAATAATATATTTAATCAGATCCGTATTGGCTCTAAGGCTAGCCCAGGGGTTTTAGCTGGGGACAGCTGGATAACCAGCAAGATAAAACTTAAATTCGCCAGCAATGATGCTGTGCCAGCTACTAGCATTAAAGTAGTTACAGAAAATGGTGAAGTTTTCTTGTTAGGAAATGTCACTCAACAACAAGCAAATGCGGCTATCGACATTGCCAGAAATGTTGACGGTGTCGAGAGAGTCATCAAGGCATTAACGATTAAAGGTTAATGCCTTAGCTTACACTATTTGACGACTTTAAGATGGCCGCGTTTTTTCGGCTTATCTGAAGTGCTCTCACCGCCCTCTTTTGAAGCACTGTTTGACTCTTCGGCTTCATCATCAAGGTCAGGCATCTTATCAAGCTCTGGTTCCGCTTCGAACATGGCTCCAGCACCATTTTCACGAGCATAAATAGCCAATGCAGCTGTCATAGGAACAACAACCTGCATTGGTTTGCCACCAAAGCGAGCATTAAACCTGACTTCAGCGTCGGCTAACTGCAGCCCTTGTACAGCCGATGGTGATATGTTGAGAACAATCTGGCCATCGCTGACAAAGTTCTGAGGGACGACGGTACCTACTATGGTTGCATCAACCACCAAATGAGGAGTGAGCTCGTTGTCAACGATCCACTCATAGAGTGCTCGCAGTAAATAGGGACGTTTAGGTGTCATCATTACTTCCTCCACCTTTGAAGCGATTAGGCATTAATTAGCCGCGTGCAAGTTCTCTTTCAGCTTCGGTTAACGAGTCCTGGAAAGTCTTCCGTTCGAATAAACGAACCATATATTGCTTAATCTCTTTTGCGCCCTGACCGTCTAACTCAATACCATAAGCTGGTAAACGCCAAAGTAGCGGTGCCAGGTAGCAATCAACCAAGCTAAACTCTTCACTCATGAAATAAGGCGCGTCGGCAAAAACAGGCGCCAAAGAGAGAATGCCTTCTTTCAATTCCTGTTTCGCTTGTGCGTCGCCTTTGGCAATTTTATCTGCCAACGAGTACCAATCTCTCTCGATACGGTACATCATTAAGCGGCTAGTGCCTCGTGCGACAGGATAAACAGGCATAAGCGGCGGATGTGGGAAACGCTCATCCAAATACTCCATGATGATTTGTGCGTTATATAGCACTAAGTCACGGTCAACAAGCGTTGGTGCCGCTTCAGGATAAGGGTTAAGCTGCAATAGATCTTCCGGGGTGTAGTCTTCCGTCACGAATGTGATTTCAACACCGACACCTTTTTCAGCTAAAACCAAACGCACCTGATGACTTTTTAAATCATCTTTTCCTGAATATAACGTCATTACTGAGCGTTTATTTGCTGTTACAGCCATTCCTTTCTCCAGATAATATCAACGGCAAAAGGGTGGCAAGCCACCCTTTTAAACTCCGCTTTTGCGGACAAACAGACCTAATTACTTAAGATCTTTCCAAAACTCTTTTTTCAAGAACCAGGCTAAAAGCGTAAATATAAGTAGGAATCCGAATACAAACCATCCAATACGACGTTGCTCTAATAGCATTGGCTCGCCCATGTAAACCAGGAACGAGGTCAAATCAAGCGCCGCCTGATCATATTCGCTCTCTGATAAGCGACCGCTACCATCGGTTTTAATTCCTACATAAACGTCCTTCATCTTCCCGTCGATCATACGTTCTTCGTATGTTTTCTCCGGTACACCTTGAAGCTCTTGCAATACGTGCGGCATGCCCACATTCGGGAACACGGCATTATTCACACCAAACGGACGGCTGTCGTCTGTATAGAACGAACGCAGATACGTATATATCCAATCCGCTCCACGTACACGAGCCACGTTGGTTAAATCCGGTGCTGCAGTGCCGAACCAGTTAGATGCTGCTTCGGTGCTCATATTATTGGTAATACGATCACCCGCTTTTTGACCAGTAAACTGCAGGTTTTCTTCACCCAGCTCCTGTGGAATGCCAAGATCTTCAAAGGTTCGGTTATAACGATGATACTGCAATTGGTGACAACCCAAGCAGTAGTTCATGTATAACTGTGCGCCACGTTGCAGTGATGCTTTATCGTGCAGGTCAACCTCAGCTTCGTCCAAAGGTACGGTTGGACCCGCCGCGAAAACCAGCGACGGGACCAAAGTCATAAGAGCGATTAACAATTTTTTCATTTCGACGTCACCCTTTCTGGAACCGGTTTCGTCTTCTCACGTTTACTGTAAAACCACAGTAACCCGAAGAAAGCGAAGTATAGGAACGTAAATATTTGCGCAAAAATAGTCGCTACAGGCGTCGCTGGCTGAGTACCTAAATAGCCAAGCACAATGAAGCTAATCGCAAATACGGTTAAGTTCAGTTTGTGCAATACGCTACGGAAGCGAATTGAGCGAACTTTACCACGATCTATCCATGGCAACAGCGCCAGGAAAACAATCGCTGCGAACATTAAAATAACGCCGAATAACTTGTCGGGTACCGCACGCAAAATTGCGTAGAACGGAGTGAAATACCAAACAGGCGCAATATACTCTGGTGTCTTCAGAGGGTTCGCTGGCTCAAAGTTTGGTGGCTCCAGGAAAAATCCGCCCATTTCCGGATTAAAGAAAATGACGTAGCAGAAAACAAACAGAAACACACCGAAACCGAACATATCTTTAATAATGTAATAAGGAAAGAACGGTATTGAGTCGACAATGTCTTTCTTACTTGTAAAGCGCTCGTGAAATTTGAACTTCGGCTTTTCTTCATCTGGCACTGTGCCTTTTGGCTTTTTGGTATCAACACCGTCGGGGTTGTTCGAACCAACCTCGTGCAGCGCAACAATGTGTAAAAACACCAAAATAACCAACACTAAAGGCAAGGCTATAACGTGCAGTGCAAAGAATCGGTTCAGGGTTGCGCCGGAAATAACGTAGTCACCACGAATCCATAATGTCAGGTCATCACCAATAACCGGAATAGCACCAAACAATGAAATGATTACCTGTGCGCCCCAGTAGGACATTTGTCCCCAAGGCAGCAAGTAGCCCATGAAGGCTTCCGCCATTAGCACCAAGAAGATAAACATACCGAACAGCCAGATAAGCTCACGTGGCTTCTGGTAAGAACCGTACATCATGCCGCGGAACATGTGCAGATAGACCACGACAAAGAATGCGGAAGCACCGGTTGAATGCATGTAACGCAATAACCAACCGTATTCGACGTCACGCATAATGTATTCAACTGACGCAAAAGCACCTTCAGCACTTGGCACGTAATTCATGGTCAGCCAAACACCAGTCAGTATTTGGTTAATAAGAACTATCGTCGCCAAAAAACCAAATACATACCACATATTGAAGTTTTTTGGAGCTGGGTACTGCGCCAGGTGGATGTTCCAAGTTTTTGTCATCGGGATGCGAGCATCCATCCACTCTACGAATCGCTTAAACATTATGCTTGCCCCTTATCTTCACCCACCAAGATGGTGTTCTCGTCGACAAAGTAATGCGGCGGTACAACCAAGTTTAATGGTGCAGGAACGCTCTCGAATACACGTCCAGCGATATCAAACTTAGAGCCGTGGCATGGGCAGAAAAAGCCGGATTCCACGCCTTCTACGTGTTCGCCCATTCCGCTCGGCAGATAAGATGGAGAACAGCCAAGGTGAGTACAAATACCGACCGCAACAAAGAACTCTTCTTTTATTGAACGGTATTTATTCTGTGCGTAAGGAGGCTGTTGTGGCTCTTCTGAATTTGGGTCGCGAAGGTTGTCTTCAATTTTGGACAGCCCATCGAGCATTTCAGGTGTGCGGCGAACAACCCATACAGGTTTACCACGCCACTTCACACGAATTAGCTGACCCGGCTCAGCTTTACGAATATTCACTTCTACAGGTGCGCCCGCGTTTTTCGCTTTCGCACTCGGGTTCCACGACGCTATGAAAGGAACGGCGACACCCACCGCACCAGCGCCGCCAACCACTGAGGTTGCGACAGTCAAAAAACGACGGCGACCTTTATCTACAGGCGCATTGCTCATCCATCTATTCTCCAGTTTTGGACGCTTCACGGTTCATTGCCGCGAAGTCGGAATTAGCTGCTGCTTTTGTCCGCTTTAGCGGATCACAGAAAATGCTTTGAGATAATAAAGAAAAGACACACTTTTTACAAGAGTAATGCGTCGAGAACTGAGGTATAACTCTATTGGAATAGGCATAAAAAAACCCAGCCGAAGCCGGGTTTTTGACACCACACAAAAAGCGAATTAACGCTTCGAGAATTGTGGGCGTTTACGTGCTTTATGCAAGCCGATTTTCTTACGTTCAACCTGACGTGCGTCACGAGTAACGTAACCTTCTTTACGCAACGCAGGACGCAGCGCTTCGTCGTATTGCATTAATGCACGCGTGATACCGTGACGAATAGCACCAGCCTGACCGGTAGTACCACCACCGCTTACAGTGATGTAAAGGTCAAACTTCTCAGTCATCTCTACAGCTTCTAATGGTTGACGAACAACCATTTGTGCCGTTTCACGACCGAAGTATTCGTTCAGTTCACGTTGATTAATTTTGATGTTGCCGCTACCCGGACGCAAGAATACGCGAGCCGTGGAATTTTTGCGACGACCAGTACCGTAGTATTGATTATCTGCCATAGTGTTCTTGCTCCGTATTATATATCCAGTTGTTTCGGCTGTTGAGCATTATGATTATGCTCAGCACCTGCGTACACTTTCAGTTTACGGAACATGGCACGACCCAATGGACCACGGGGTAACATACCTTTAACCGCTTTCTGAATGACCATTTCTGGTTTCTTAGCAATCAGTTTTTCAAAGCTGATTGATTTGATACCACCCGGAAATCCAGTGTGCGAGTAGTACATCTTGTCCTGAGCTTTGTTACCAGTTACAGCAACTTTCTCAGCGTTAACAACAACGATGTAATCGCCAGTGTCTACGTGAGGAGTGTACTCAGGCTTGTGCTTGCCGCGCAGGCGACGAGCGATTTCAGTAGCTAAACGACCTAAAGTTTTGCCTTCAGCGTCTACTACGTACCAGTCGCGTTTTACCGTTTCTGGCTTGGCTACAAATGTTTTCATTGTATAAAACCTACATTTTAAAAGTTCACGGACAGTAATTCCGGGCTTCCCCGCGAATCACAACAATAAAATAATGAATAAAATCATTAGTTTACTTGCTGCAACCATTACTCAACCGAAGTTAACGTAATGGACTGTAACGTGGGCTGCGCGGATTATAGGAAAAATGCGGTCAAAGATCACGCATTTTTTGAAATTTATGCTTTGTGTTCCATCGCTAAATATTCACGGCTTTGCATTTCCTGCAAGCGACTCACGCAGCGGCGGAACTCAAAACTCAGCTGCCCTTCGGTATAAAGGGACTCGATGGGTACTTCCGCAGACAAAATAAGCTTCACTTTGCGTTCATAAAATTCATCCACTAACGCGATAAAGCGTCGAGCAATATCGTCTTTACCTGCCCCCATTTGCTCGACATTGCTGACTAAAACGGCATGATAAAGCTGCGCTATTTCCATATAGTCATTTTGGCTGCGGGCCGTTTTACAGATATCTCTGAAGTCAAAGAAAACAACGTCATCACATTCGGCCCTCACGGCAATTTTCCGACCTTCAATGTCAATGCTGTCAGATTCATACTGGTCACGACACTCTGGTGCTAAATCTTTAAAGTACTGCCACAAGTTTTCATCGGCTTGAGGGTCTAACGGCGAGTGGAAAATCTCGGCTTGTGTCAGTGTACGCAGGCGATAGTCAATACCGCTATCGACATTCACTACCTCACAGTTGGCCTTTATCAGTTTTATTGCCGGAATAAAGCGGGCCCTTTGCAGGCCGTTTTTATAGAGATCATCTGGGACAATATTTGACGTTGCGACTAAAATTACTCCTCGCTCGAACAAATATTCAAATAACGTTCCGAGCAGCATTGCGTCAGTAATGTCCTGTACAAAGAACTCATCAAAACAAACAATTTGAGTTTCGTCTGCAATTTTATCGGCAATAATTTTTAGGGGATCGCTTTTCTGGTCTAATTGCTTTAACTCATTGTGAACGCGGTGCATAAATCGATGAAAATGAATACGCCACTTCGCATCAATTGGTAAACTTTCAAAAAAAGTATCCACCAAATAGGTTTTGCCACGCCCGACACCGCCCCAGAAATACAGTCCCTTAGGTTTAACAGGAGCTTTTGATAACCAGCGTTTAAGTGCTGGAAGCTGCTGATAGTTATTCCAGGCAATGAGTTCTTCGTAAAGTCTTTGTAAATGCTCGACAGCGTTAAGCTGTGCCGCATCCTCTGAAAAACCATTGTGCTCAATGTCATAACGATAACGATCAATTGGCGACATTTGCTGTTGCGGCACTACCACTTCACCTCAGTTGCGATTATCCTAATAAATAATATGTTATCATGAAGGCGTTTTGCAGCAATCAAGAAAAGCTGTCGCCATTTGCTGAGGAGTCAATTATGAGCTGGATTATTGGGGTTTTATTAGTGATAGCAGGAGCCATTATCGGCTTTTTTGTTGCACGTTATACTCAAACAAACGGCCAGTCCGGCAACCTTGAAGAGCAAGTAGAGAAAAGTCAGCAGCAGTTGAGCGAGTACCAGCGTGAAGTTGCGGAACATTTTGCTACCGCTAACGCAATGATGGAGCAACTGTCTGACACTCAGCAGAAGTTGCAAAGCTACCTGAATCAGAGCGCGGAACTTCTCCAACAGCCAGGTTCTCAAGGTGACCTTCCCTTCTTCTCGGAAGATACCATTAAGCAATTACGGGTTGCTAACTCATTAAATCAAGATCACCGCTCAGGTCGAGATGGCCGTGAGGCTGAACAAATTCCGCGTGACTATACGGAAGGTTCAAGCAGTCTTTTCTCTGATGATCGCCGTGAGTCCGACAAAAAAGATACGTCCAACATATCTTGAAACATTTTTAGAGTGAACTCATATCACTGACAAGCGGTCATAAACACGAACCGTTTGTTGGTGATTATTTAAGGAGTTACTCTAATCATGAAACGAGTCTTAGCCTTATTCAGTGCTTTTGTTATTGTTACATCGGCAACCTTGAGCTCTCCCGTAAGTGCAGGTATTCCATTTTTCGGTAAAAACGACGAGCAGCCAACGCTTGCTCCCATGCTTGAAGAAGTCACACCTGCCGTTGTTAATATTTCAGTAAAAGGTAAACGCGAAGTAAGACAGCGCCTGCCCGATGCCTTGCGCTTTTTCTTCGGTCCCAACGCACCACGTGAACAAGTTCGCGAGCACCCTTTTCAAGGACTAGGCTCAGGCGTCATTATTGATGCCGAGAACGGCTACGTTGTCACTAACAATCACGTTATTGATGACGCAACAGAGATTTTGGTGACTTTAAAAGACGGCCGCGAATTGGATGCTAAGGTGATAGGTACCGATGAGCGTTCAGACGTTGCGTTATTAAAAATCGAAAACGCTGAAGGTCTCAGCGAAATTGAACTGGGCAAGTCATCAGAACTTCGTGTTGGAGACTTTGTTGTCGCTATCGGTAATCCATTTGGATTAGGCCAAACCGTCACTTCAGGCATTGTCAGTGCGTTAGGTCGCGGTGGTTTAGGCATTGAAGAGTTAGAAAACTTCATTCAAACCGACGCTGCTATTAACAGCGGTAACTCTGGCGGCGCCCTGGTGACATTAGACGGCAAGCTGATAGGAATTAACACCGCTATTTTAGGACCGAATGGAGGCAATATAGGTATTGGCTTTGCTATTCCTTCAGACATGATGAATAACCTGGTTCAACAACTTATTGAATTCGGTGAAGTGCGTCGAGGGGTGCTTGGCGTACGCGGTAACGACCTCACTCACGATGTTGCGCAGGCGCTGAATATTCCTGTTAACCGGGGCGCTTTTGTGTCTCAAGTAATTCCGGGTAGCGCCGCAGCAGAGGCTGGTATTGAATCCGGTGACGTTATTATTGAAGTCAACGGTCAGGCCATTCGCTCATTCTCTGAGTTAGGCGCTTTAGTCGGATCCATTGGTTCTGGTCAGGACATAGAGCTTGGTATTATCCGCGACAGCGAAGAGATGACCGTTGATGTCACCTTAGGCTCGCAAGATACCGCTGTTACTGCTGCCGCCATACACCCCGCCCTTGAGGGAGCAACCCTTGCGGTGGCTAGTGGTCAGCAGGGCATTGAAATAACCGAGCTCGAGGAGCGTTCACCCGCTGCCCGCATAGGTCTTGAGGAAGGCGATATTATTCAAGGTGTTAACCGCAAACGAGTCACTAGTGTGGCAGACCTAAGAGCAGCAATAGAAGACAAGCAAGGGGTCATAGCCCTCAACGTTAAGCGTGGCGACAGTTCACTCTTTATTGTACTGCGTAACGCAAACTGAGGTTGTGACATTTCAGTGGCATCAGTGCTATGCTGATGCCACCTAATAATAAATATAAAAAGCGAGTAACGCGTGTCTCCAATAGTACGGTTTTTGTTTCAATCGGTTGGTTTAGGTCTTGTCGTTGCCGCCATTGTTTTACTGACTCAACCCCTTTGGGGACAAAGCAACTCTTTCCGCCAGTCACAAAACGACGTTATTTCTTTTAGCCAGGCCGTCAAAAAGGCCGCGCCAGCTGTCGTCAACATTTACAGCATGGGTGAAATTCAAGGCTCTTACTACCAGCCTCAGTCATCGCGCGTTTGGCGATTGGGCTCGGGCGTTATCATGGACTCTAACGGCTACATTCTTACCGCTCATCACGTTGTCGATAGCGTCGATAAGATCGAAGTCGCACTACAGGACGGCCGTCGATACGCAGCGCAACTCATTGGTAGTGACAGATATACCGATCTTGCAGTGCTTAAAATAGATGCCAATAACTTGCCGGTCATTCCGGTGCAGTCAAGCCGCCGTGTGCAAGTGGGTGATATCGTTTTAGCCATTGGTAACCCCTACAATATTGGCCAGACCATTACTCAGGGCATCATTAGCGCAACCGGCGGACGCGTGGGCGTGAGCAACTCCTATTCCGACCTTATTCAGATGGACGCAGTTATCAATCAAGGTGCCTCGGGTGGTGCTTTAGTAAATACTGCTGGTGAACTTATTGGTATTAATAACGCGCGATACAACTCGTCAATGGATGACGGAGGTGAAGGCATTTATTTTGCAGTGCCGTATGCAACCGCACAATCGGTAATGGATACGTTAATCCGTGAAGGCGAAGTGGTACGGGGCTACATTGGTATAACTGTGAACCCTAACTTTAGTGAGCAGCAGTCTTTGTCCGGTATTTATGTCACCGGTGTAGAAAGAGGCAGTCCTGCCGCTTTAGCCGGGCTAAGACGTAATGACTTTATTGTCTCTATTGGTGGCCAGCCGGTTCGCTCTGCTCCAGAAGGACTGGATAAAGTGGCGAGCACCCCGCCAGGCGAAGAACTTGAAGTCGAGTTTTACCGAGGAGAACAAAAAATGGCAACAACCGTCACCGTTTCTGAACTCCCTCGATAATTTACTTCTCGCTAACGCGGACAATGTCCGCACCAAGCGCTTGTAGTTTTTTCTCAATAGACTCATAACCACGGTCGATATGGTAAATCCGTTCAACCGTGGTCTCGCCTGTCGCAACAAGCCCTGCAATAACCAGTGAGGCAGATGCACGCAAGTCGGTACACATAACTTCGGCGCCAGTTAACTTATCAACGCCATGACAAATAGCGGTGTTACCTTCTGAGTCGACATTGGCCCCCATGCGTCTCAGCTCAGGGATATGCATGAAACGGTTCTCAAATATCGTTTCACGAATATTGGCAGTTCCTTCAGCAATGGCATTGAGCGTGCAAAATTGCGCTTGCATATCTGTCGGGAACCCTGGGTGAGGTGCTGTAATAATGTTAACCGCTTTAGGTCGTTTAGTGCTTTTCAAAGACAGCCAGTTATCACCTTTTTTAATGTCTGCTCCGGCTTCTTCAAGCTTTTTAATAACGGCATCTAAAGCGGAAGGGTCCGTATTCTCACAGCGAACTGATCCCCCTGTGGCCAATGCCGCAACGAGAAAAGTCCCGGTTTCTATACGATCTGGCATTACGCTGTATTCACCGCCAGACAAAGATTCAACGCCATTAATATAAATAGTGTCGTTGCCTGCGCCTTTGACATCTGCGCCCAGTGCATTCAGAAAGTTCGCTAAATCTACAATTTCCGGCTCACGGGCTGCATTCTCAATGACCGTTTGCCCATCAGCTAACACCGCTGCCATCATTAGGTTTTCAGTACCTGTAACGCTGACGGTATCAAGAAGAATCTCGGCACCTTTAAGGCGTCCATTGACCGATGCTTTTATATAGCCATTTTCGACATCAATGTGAGCGCCCATTTTTCTCAGGCCCTCAATGTGCAAGTTAACAGGCCGCGCACCTATTGCGCACCCACCAGGTAATGACACTTCAGCTTTACCTGTTTTAGCCAGCAGAGGACCTAACACCAAAATGGACGCACGCATTGTTTTTACGAGCTCATAAGGCGCCTTAAAGTGGTTCAAGGTAGTTGGGTCGATACATACTGCAGTCTCGCCGACACGGCGGTGTGTTACGCCAAGGCAATCTAACAGTTCCAAAGTAGTATCGACGTCGTGCAGATTCGGCACGTTCGATAACGTCACTTTATCGGATGGCAAAACCGTTGCCATAAGAATAGGTAGTGCAGCGTTTTTAGCACCAGAAATAGTTACTGTGCCGGACAACGCCTGCCCACCTCTAATTTTAAACTTATCCATCAACAATCAGGCCTTAAGGCATCATCAGTTTTTTATCACGCGCCCAGTCATCCGGCGTGTACGCTTTTATTGATACCGCATGGATTTCACCGCTTGAAATATGAGGATTCAGCGGTGCGTAGATAGCTTGCTGACGCTTCACTTTGCTCATACTTTCAAAGTCATCACTGACCGCGATAATATCAACATTAGCACCGTCAACTTTTACGTAGAGTTCACTCAGGTTTAATGCGTCATTGAGCAATGTTTTTAACTGTTCTTCATTCATATCTAATAAACCGCTTATGTTCCTTTCAAAGGCGACTAGCTTAACGAAAGCAGCGACTCAACGCCACTGACTGAGGCAATCTGCTTTAATTGTTCAGAGGCACCGATGCATTTTAGTGGCGCATTAGTACCTTGCGTTGCTTTCATTACTTCCAGTAGAAACGCAACACCGGCAGTATCAATAACCTCAACCTGGCTGACGTCGACAGACACTAACTCATCGCCAAGCCACTGTCCGCGGGTCTTCCACAAGGTCGGGACACTGTTACGCGTCAGCGAGCCTTTAAAGGCAATAACACTGTCTTCTGTTCGACTCACCGATGCCTGTGCCGTGCTCATTATATTCCCTCAGCTGGATTATCAATTTCTTCGTCAGCTTTGATAGGCTCTTGAGCTTTTTGTTCAATAAGCTCAATCGTTTTATCAATGCCGTTTGAACGAATCACAGCAGAAATTTCACTTTGCTTGCTATTTAATAAACTAATGCCTTCAACCACTAAGTCATAAGCCTTCCAAAGGTCTTCATCCCGGTCATAACGAATACGAAAGTCCAGGCGTATCTCAGGGCGTCCAGTTTCCTTAACTCGTGTTTTTACAACCGCCGTCCGCGCGTCGTCCGGAAGCTCAGCTGCCGGCTCAAAAGAAACGGTATGTTTACTCTCGTCGTACTGTGTAAATGCGCGTGCATATGTCGCCACTAGATAATCATAAAAAGCACGGTAAAAAGCTTCACGCTGTTCTTTTGTTGTATCTCTTAAGTAACGACCAAGCACCTTTTTAGATGCATACAAGCTATCCACATAAGGCATAAGCTCGTCTTTAACGATAACTTTTAAGTGGTTTGGGTCTTCGTCAATTTTGCCTCGCTCGTTCTCAATACGCTCAAAAGTGACTTCGGCTACTTCTTTTAACAACTCGTACGGGTCGTCATTACGAATAAGTTCCGCATTTGCTGCTGAGCTCACAACGACCATCGCGACAAGCGCTAGCAGCCACTTTTTAAATGACATGATTGACTCCTTTAAACTAATCATTGCCCTGACTAAATAAGAATTGACCAATTAGATTCTCTAAAACCAACGCCGACTTCGTGTCCGTGATTGAATCGCCGTCTTCAAGCATGCTGACACTGTCGTCAATAAAGCCCGGTTGCAAGCCTAAGTATTGCTCGCCTAGCAGGCCCGATGTCAGAACAGAAACTGAACTGGTCTCGGAAAACTCGTCATACTCTTTACTGATAGACATTTCTACCAACGGTTCATAGTAGTCACCAGCCAACGAAATATCGGTAACACGACCAACAACGACACCACCTACTTTCACTGGTGAACGTACTTTCAAGCTACCAATATTGTCGAATTTTGCGTAAAGCGTGTAGGTTTCACCTGATGTTGTCATGGTGCCGCTGGCCGCTCGTAAAGCGATAAAGGACAGCGCCAACACGCCCAGTACAACAAAAATACCTACCCATAACTGTGTTTTTCTTGATTCCATGGTTACCCACCAAACATGATAGCTGTAAGAATAAAGTCTAGACCTAAAACGGCTAACGACGCAGTGACAACGGTTGACGTTGTTGCCGCACTGATACCCGCAGATGTCGGCACTGCCCGGTACCCTTTATAGAGGGCTATCCAGGTGACTACAAATGCAAAAACAATAGATTTTATGACACCGTTTAATAGGTCATCCTGCCAGTCGACAGCCGATTGCATGACGGACCAAAACGCCCCTTCATCAACGCCTAGCCAGCCAGAGCCTACTAAGTAACCGCCATAAATACCCACTGCTGAAAACATCAGAGCCAACAGCGGCATACTGATTAAACCAGCCCAAAAGCGCGGTGCAATAACCCGTCTTAACGGGTCAACAGCCATCATTTCCAGGCTTGATAACTGCTCGGTTGCTTTCATTAACCCAATTTCTGCCGTGAGCGCTGAACCGGCTCTGCCCGCAAACAATAAGCCTGTGACAACGGGCCCTAGTTCACGTAAAAGTGACAATGCGACCATTGGCCCTAAGCTCTGCTCAGCCCCGTAGTCCACCAATATCGTGTAACCTTGCAACCCTAAGACCATGCCAATGAACAAGCCACTGACAATAATGATGACCATTGATAAAACGCCAACAACGTACATTTGCTTAATAAACAATGGCCATGATTTACGTGGCTGGGGCTTGCCAATAATGGCACTGACAAACATGGCTAACGCAAAACCTATACCTGCCACGCTATCGAGCACACGACGGCCGACATTTTCGAAAAACTGACTCATTTTTCGCCTCCGAGTAAGTCCGTCGTGAAGTCGTCATTAGAATAATGAAACGCCACAGGACCGTCCGCATTCCCCTGTAAGAACTGCTTAATAATATCGGTGTCGTTATTTCTAAGCTCGTCGGGCGTGCCTTCACCAACCACTTTTTTGTCTGCTATAACGTACGCATAGTCAGCAATAGAAAGCACCTCTTTTACATCGTGAGAAACCACTATAGAGGTTAAGCCCAGCGATTGATTCAGTGATTTAATCAGTTTAACGATAACGCCCATTGAGATGGGATCCTGCCCGGCAAAGGGCTCGTCATACATAATTATGTCGGGGTCAAGTGCAATAGCTCTTGCCAGAGCTGCGCGCCGAGCCATTCCACCGGATAATTCAGAGGGCATTAAGTCTCTCGCGCCACGAAGCCCCACCGCTTCCAGCTTCATCAGTACAACACTGCGAATAATGTCTTCGGAAAGCTCGGTGTGCTCACGCAACGGGAACGCCACATTATCAAAAACAGACATATCGGTAAACAACGCACCGCTTTGAAACAGCATGCTCATACGCTTCCTTAACTCATAGAGCTTATCTCTACTGAGTTTCGGAACCTCTTCCCCTGCAACTTTAATGCTGCCTTTGCTTGGTTTTAGTTGCCCACCAATAAGTTTCAGCAATGTCGTCTTCCCGATACCACTGGGACCCATCACCGCAATCACTTTTCCTTTTGGCACAGTCAATGACAAACCGTTGTATAAAGGTCTGTCACCATGCGCAAAATGAACGTCTTTTAACTCAACTAACTGTGTCACACGCTGTCCTGTTTCTCTCAACCGCCAAGCTTCATAAAAGCTGAAGAGTATAACGGTTTCCGGTTACATCCTGCACCGCAATAATTGTTGCAAAGTTTATCAGCTACCGGAGTTTGTTTCCGTTAATTTATCGATTTGATTCAGTAAATATTCCGCAAATTGCTCTCGTTCGGTCACGCATTGCTCGCACAAGTTCAGTTGCTCGAACAAACGCGCTCCATGCACCGAGTAAAACAGCATTCGCCCTACTTGTTCACCCAGGTGCCGCTCCATTTGCTTTATGGTGTCATTGACATGCCGTTTTAAAGGCTCGAGCAAATCTGGATTGCTCGCCGCGGCTGCCAACATCCCGCTACCCAATCGAGCACACTCAGCATCAGTATCTAAAGCCGCCAGTAATATACTCTTAGGTTCTTTATTTGGGTCATTTTCCAAACGTTCTAAATGCTCTTGCTTCAACCGCTCAAAACGCTCAACACGCCGCTGCAACATGGCTTGCAGCAATGCATCCTTATTGGAAAAGTGATAAAGCAGGCCGCCTTTGCTAATTCCGGTCTGTTGGCTGAGCGCATCAAAGGTCAGGTGTGAGGCGCCTTCGCTTGCCACCAAGCTGTCCGCAGCATCCAGAATCAGCTCTTTATTGCTTGGCCGTCCCACCTTATTTTTATGCTGCATATTGTCGTGCATAAAGAACTCTCTTTATAAACCGTCTGGTTGGTATAGTAATTAAATTCCGGCAAAATCGCAAGATTTCTTCCTATGCGGTAGGCATAACCTAAGTGAATAACGTATTATAGCCCCAGTATAGTTAAGATTGGGAAAAAGCTATGAAGCAAGTGACCCAGAACTTCCGCCAATTAGGCCAACAAGTCCTGGATATTGAGAAGCAGGCCATCGAAGGGCTGTATGAGTACCTAGATGACAACTTCGATGCTGCCTGCCAGACATTATTTAACTGCAAAGGCCGGGTTATCGTTACCGGCATGGGTAAATCAGGACACATTGGCGGGAAAATTGCGGCGACGCTCGCTTCAACCGGAACACCATCGTTCTTCGTTCACCCGGGTGAAGCCAGTCACGGCGATCTGGGCATGGTCGCTGCTCAAGACGTTGTCATTGCTATTTCAAACAGTGGTGAAACATCAGAAGTTCTCAATATTTTGCCAGTTATAAAGCGCCTTGGTGTGCCGCTGATAGCCATGACAGGCAAACCCGAGTCGACACTTGCCCGACTGGCCGATACACACGTTTGCATTGCAGTAGCACAGGAAGCTTGTCCGTTAGGTTTGGCGCCAACAGCCTCGACGACAGCAACCCTGGTGATGGGTGATGCGTTAGCCGTGGCCCTGCTAAACGCCCGTGGCTTTACGGCGGACGATTTTGCACTGTCACACCCAGGCGGTTCCTTAGGTAAGCGTTTGCTGCTTCGTTTGCAAGACATTATGCACACCGGCGAACGTATTCCGTTAGTGTCAGAAAGTGCCATTATTCGTGATGCATTGCTGGAAATGTCGCGTAAAGGTCTAGGTATGACGGCAATTACCGACACACAAGGTCGACTGGCCGGTATTTTCACCGATGGCGATTTACGCCGCATTCTCGATAACCAAGTCGATGTACACACCACTTCTATTGCCGATGTTATGACTCGTTCTTGCACAACAGCAAATGCTGATATGCTGGCCGCAGAAGCCTTAAAACTTATGCAAGACCGCAAGATAAACGGCCTTATCATTACTGACCAGGAAGGCCGCCCTTGTGGCGCAATGAATATGCATGACTTACTGCAAGCAGGAGTTCTGTAACATGGAATGCATTAATACTTGGTATGGCGACATCGAAAAGCCATTGTTCGAGCGTTTTTCTCAAGTTCGACTGTTAGTGCTCGATATCGACGGTGTTTTTTCCGATGGTCGTATTTACCTCGGTAACGACGGTGAGGAACTAAAAGCTTTTCACACTCGTGACGGCTTTGGTATGAAAGCACTAAAAAATACCGGTATAGAAACAGCCGTTATAACTGGCCGTCAATCGGACATCGTTCAGCGGCGCATGCAGCACTTGGATGTGTCTAACATTTATCAGGGACAAACGGATAAAACCCAGGCGTTCAACGAGCTTCTGTCTCAACACAACTTAAGTGCGGAACAAACCGCTTATGTGGGTGACGACACGCCGGATCTTGCACTAATACAACAGGCAGGCATTGGCGTAGCGGTGAAAGACGCACACCCGTCTGTTCAGCAACAGGCACAATATATTACCCGGTGCGCTGGCGGTTTTGGTGCCGTACGTGAAGTATGCGATTTAATTATGTTGAGCCAGGGGCTTTTGCATGACGCCAAAGGAGCCAGTGTGTGAATTGGCGTATCGTCGGTATTATTGTCCTTTTGTTTGGCTTAGGACTCTTACTTGTGCTGCGTCCTTTTAGTGATGACGGCGAAGAAGGCGCTGCTACTGCGACAAAGTTGATGCAGCCGGACTTTACGGCCTACGGCCTTGAGACCAAGATATTTGAGAGTGATGGTGCTTTGGCGCACCAAATTCGCTCTGAAGAAATGGCACACTACAACCAAATTGGTTTGACCGAACTGAAACAGCCAAAGTATTCCGTTTTTTCACAAGACGGTACTGAAACCTGGCAAGTCAGTGCGGAGCAAGGTACCTTTTACGATGACAAAACGCTGATTCTGGAGCGCAGTGTCGAGATACAGGCTTTGCAGGAAAGTTCACCAATACAACGCATCATGACAGAATACCTGGTTATAGACTTAGCCAATGAGTCCATGAGTACTGAATACCCAGTAATAATGCGAGGGCCACAAGTGGTCGTTCGTGGTGATGGTTTAAGCGCCGACATGAGCGCAGAAATAATGGAGTTAAAACGACATGTTAAAACGGTTTTCCAGCCAAAGTCTTAGCTTCCTGGCGCTATTAGTGCTTCCTTTGGCTGTTATGGCGCAAGGAAAAGCTGACTTTAAAAAGCCGATGGAAGTCGAGTCGAGCCACGAGCAGTTCGACATCAAGAATAATAAGCTAGTACTGACTGATAACGTTATCATTCGGCAAGGTACCTTGCTTATTAACGCTGACCGACTTGAAGCCTCTGCCAGTGAAAACGGTGAACAAGCAGACACCTTTATTGCGGAAGGCTCTCCGGCAACCTATACACAAACGCTGGAAAACGGAAATGAAATTAGTGCTCAAGCCAATAAGATAACCTACTTCCAGACTGAGCAGCGGCTTGAACTCAGTGGCGATGCAAAAATTTCGCAAGGTACCAGTAGTTCAAGTGGCGATACTATTGTTTATGACTTGGCTGAGCAAACCATCTCGGCAAGCAGTTCTGATACCGATAACGGACGCGTGATTACGATATTTACGCCGAAAACAAAAGACGACAAAAACGATAACGAGAACCCTTAATATGGCAACCTTACGAGTTAAACATCTCGCCAAAAGCTTTAAGCGTCGTCAGGTTGTAAAAGACGTTAGTCTGGAAGTCAGTCAGGGCCAAATTATTGGGCTGTTAGGCCCAAATGGCGCAGGGAAGACAACAACCTTCTATATGATTGTCGGCTTGATCAACAGCGACAAAGGCCAGATTTTACTGGATAAAGACGACTTAACCGCCCTGCCGATGCACGAGCGTGCTCGCCGCGGAATTGGCTACTTACCGCAAGAGGCGTCTATTTTCAGAAAATTGACCGTGCGTGATAACTTGATGGCTATTTTAGAAACTCGCAAAGAGCTCTCTGCAAACGAGCGCGAAGAGCAGCTCGACTCGCTGCTGGAAGAGTTTAATATTGGGCATATCGCTAATAGCCTGGGCATGAGTTTATCTGGCGGCGAGAGGCGCCGCGTTGAAATCGCCCGCGCATTAGCTGCTGAGCCCACGTTTATTCTGTTAGATGAGCCTTTCGCAGGCGTTGACCCTATTTCGGTTATCGATATTAAGAAAATTGTTGAACATTTGAAGCAGCGTGGTATTGGTGTACTTATTACCGATCATAATGTCAGAGAAACGCTGTCCGTTTGTGAACACGCGTATATTGTTAGCCACGGAGAACTTATTGCCAGCGGAGATGCAGAAAGTATATTATCGAATCAACAGGTTAAAGACGTTTACCTCGGTGAGCAGTTCACCCTTTAATGTGATACCGGGACGATAACCATGAGACAAAGTCTGCAGCTAAAAATTGGTCAGCAACTGACCATGACGCCTCAGTTACAACAAGCTATACGCTTGCTGCAGCTCTCTTCGCTCGACTTACAGGCAGAGATTCAAGACGCTCTGGACAATAACCCATTGTTAGAAGTCGAGAGTGAGCAGTCCCAGGACAGCGACAGCGCGGATCATGTAAACTCCTTACATAAAGACGACAGCCAACGAGAAACATCCGACGTTATTAAAACTCAGGAAATGCCGGAAGATCTGCCTGTCGACAGTACCTGGGACGATACTTATTCGTCATCTACGCCAGTCAATGGCGCAGCATCGAGCAGTAAGTCGTACGACGGCGACTACGAGGTTTACCAAGGCTCAACCAGCGAATCTCTGCAGGATCATCTCATTTGGCAAATGCAGCTCTCACACTTTTCTGAGGAAGACACCGCCATTGGCGAAGCCATTATTGAGGCTATTGACGACAACGGTTATTTAACCGCAGATATCGACGACATTATAGAGTCTGTGCGCCTACCCGAGGTTGGCGAGGAAGAAGTTTGCATGGTACTCAAGCGCATTCAACATTTCGACCCTGTCGGAGTTGGTGCGCGCACAGTTAGTGAGTGTCTCGCCATTCAGTTAAGACAACTGGATGACCGCACGCCCTTCAAATATGACGCCCTAACCCTTGTTTGCGATCATATGGACTTGTTAGGCAACCGCGACTTTCGCAATATTCAGCGCAAGCTGAAGCTATCAGAAAACGACTTACGAGAAGTCATGCGCCTAATTCAGCAAATGCACCCACACCCGGGCGAACAAGTTGCTCAGCAAGAAGTCGAGTACGTTATTCCTGACGTTGCAGTCATGAAAAAGAATGGCCGCTGGGTGGTCGAATTAAACCCCGATAGCGTACCTAAATTAAAGGTCAATGAAGAATACGCGGCACTGAGTAAAGCGGCGAAGTCCTCGGCAGACAGTCAGTATATTAAAAACCATACGCAAGAAGCTCGTTGGTTTATTAAAAGCCTCGAAAGCCGTAATGAAACACTGCTGAAAGTTGCCAACTGCATTGTCCAGCGCCAGCAAGGCTTTTTTGAGTACGGCGAAGAGGCAATGAAGCCTATGGTACTCAACGATGTCGCCGAAGCGGTAGAAATGCATGAAAGTACTATTTCACGAGTGACAACGCAGAAGTTTTTACATTGCCCAAGAGGCATTTTTGAACTGAAATACTTTTTCTCTAGCCATGTCAGTACAGAAGGTGGAGGTGAGTGTTCAAGTACCGCAATACGTGCTTTAATTAAGAAGTTGGTCGCTGCAGAAAATCGTAGCAAACCATTAAGCGACAGCAAAATCGCTGAACTGATAGCCGAGCAAGGCATCAAAGTAGCGAGGAGGACAATTGCGAAGTACCGGGAATCATTGAATATTCCCTCATCGAGTCAACGCAAGAGTCTTTTATAACTTGTAAACTGCAGAAGGAAGACGTTATGCAAATTAATCTTACTGGTCATCATATCGATATCACTGAGTCTCTGCGTGAGTATGTGGATACAAAATTTGCTAAGTTAGAGCGCCATTTTGACCATATAACCAACGTTCACGTCATCCTTAATGTTGAAAAAACGAATCAAAAAGCAGAAGCTACCGTGCATTTGAACGGCGGCGAAATTTTTGCTGACTCTGTTCACGATGATATGTACGCAGCGATTGACGGCTTAATCAACAAACTCGACCGTCAGGTTATTAAACACAAAGAAAAAATGAAAAAGCATTAGTCCATGCAAATAAGTGAGTTGTTAAGCCCCGACTGCACCAAGTGTGCAGTCGAGGGTGCAAGTAAAAAGCGGTTATTAGAGACCATTAGCCAAATTGTTGCGCCGAAACTGTCAGGCATTACCCGTCATGACATTTTTGAAAGCCTTATAAATCGCGAGCGCTTGGGAAGTACCGGCATTGGTTTAGGTATTGCGATACCCCATGGACGACTCGCTAAAGCCAGCCATCCGGTTGCCGTATTATTGACGTTGGATGAGCCGATTGAATTTGACGCTATTGATAACCAGCCGGTTGATATTGTTTTTGCGCTGTTAGTGCCTGAGTCAGAGCATGAAAACCATTTACAGACACTGGCCGCAGTTGCACGTCGCATGAACGACAAAGATTGCACCAGAGCACTTCGCAACGCTGATACAGACAACGCACTTTATCAACTATTTATTGGGGAAGGTGAAGATAAGCCATGCAACTGATTATTGTCAGTGGTCGCTCGGGATCGGGTAAAACTATCGCCCTTCGAGTACTCGAGGATCTTGGCTTTTACTGTGTCGACAACTTACCCATTAGCCTACTACCAACACTGGTCCATGCGGTCATGGAACAGTATTCTAAAATTGCCATAAGCATTGACGTTCGCAACTTGCCAGAGCATTCAGAAGAGCTGCTCGATTCACTGAATTTTCTACCCAAAGGGGTTGAACCCGAAGTGCTATTTATTGATGCCGACGACAACACCCTGCTTAAGCGATTTGGTGAAACACGCCGGTTGCACCCGCTGTCGCAAAAAGAGTTACCTCTGGTTGATGCATTACAAGCCGAGCTTAAATTGTTAGAGCCCATTATGGAGCGCGCTACCTGGCGCCTCGACAGCAGCGACTTGTCATTGCATCAACTTAGCGAAGAGGTGCGAGAGCGTGTATTAGGCAGAGCAGATAAAAAACTGATTATCGTCTTTCAGTCCTTTGGTTTTAAGTACGGGCTGCCTAAAGACGCCGACTTTGTGTTTGACGCTCGCATATTGCCTAATCCGCACTGGCAACCCGAGCTCAAATTGCTCACGGGGTTAGACCCGGATGTGCAGCATTATTTCCGACAACAGCCGTTAGTGACTAAGTTTATTTATCAGCTCGAAAACTTTTTGGGAACCTGGCTGCCACACTTTCAGCGCAGCAACCGCAGCTACTTAACGATTGCTACAGGCTGTACTGGCGGGCAGCATCGCTCCGTTTATATTTCTCAGCAGTTAGCAGAGCGTTTTGAACAAAAATCGGTGAAAGTTCAAGTCCGTCATCGGGAGTTAAAGCAGCATGACTAAAGCTTGCAAGACACTTGTTATACGCAATAAACTAGGACTTCATGCTCGGGCAGCCACTAAACTTGCGCAGCTCACGCAGTCATTCAAATCTGAAATTACCGTTCAGCAAGGCGAGCAGTGTGTTAACGCAGCAAGTGTTATGTGTTTAATGCTACTTGCCAGTCAACAGGGCAAGTCGGTTGAGGTTTGTGCTGAAGGCGATGACGCAGAAGACGCATTAGTAGCAGTAAGTGAATTGTTCGAAGATCGCTTTGAGGAAAACGAGTAACACATGATAGCCGAGCTGTCCGATAAAGAATATGCCATGCAAAGAATTCAGGAGGTTAACTCAGCGTTAGCCGATGGTATGTTCGTGGCCGCTCGACGCATGCTTCACAACATGCCTGCCTGCGACGTTGCCTTACTTCTGGAGTCGTCGCCACCGAAAAGCCGTTCGAAAATCTGGAAGCTTGTCGACATTGACGAGCACGGCGAAATTCTTGAAGAACTGAACGAAGAGGTTCAGAAAGACATTATTCGTCAGATGGCGCCGGAAAATCTGGCCGCCGCGACTGAAGGCATGGATACCGATGACCTAGCTTACGTGTTACGTGGTTTGCCCGAGCCAGTGTATCAGGAAGTCTTAAAGTCGATGGACGAAGGCGATCGGGAGCGGGCTGAAACCGCTCTTTCCTACGCCGAAGACAGCGCTGGTGGTATCATGAATACCGATACCATTACGGTGCGCTCAGACGTCACCATCGACGTTGTATTGCGTTATCTGCGCCTTAAAGGGGAGTTACCGGAAGCAACAGACAAGCTCTATGTTGTCGACCGTAATGAAAAAGTCACCGGTGAAATATCGCTAACGCAATTACTGACCGTTGATCCCAGCCGCCGTATCGATGAAATTATGTCGTCAGATATAACGACCATACCCGTCGATATGGACGAAACCGAAGTTGCTAAGCTCTTCGAGCGTCATGACTGGGTCTCCGCACCGGTTGTGGACAGTGATCAGCAGCTCGTTGGTCGTATCACTATCGACGATGTGGTGGATATTATTCGCGAAGATGCTCAGCACTCTATGCTGAGTATGGCAGGTTTGGAAGACGACGAAGATACCTTCGCGCCCGTACTGAAAAGTACCCGCCGCCGCACGGTTTGGCTAGCAGTCAACTTGGTCACCGCCTTGCTCGCCGCCATGGTGAGTTCATTATTCGAAGATATTTTAGCACAAATGGCGGTGCTGGCTATTCTCAATACCATAGTGCCAAGTATGGGCGGAATTGCCGGTAGTCAGACTCTGACACTGGTGATTCGGGGCATGGCGCTCGGCCATATCGGCTCTAGTAACTCTCGCTGGTTAATCGGTAAAGAGCTCGCAATAGGCTTTCTGAACGGCGTTATTTGGTCGGTACTTATTGCGGCTGTTGTCGCGCTCTGGAAGCAGGATTTACTGGTCGGCGGTATTATCGCCTTTGCCATGATGATGAACTTACTGGCCGCAGCATTGGCCGGTGCGACTGTGCCGCTGATACTGAAGCGCTTTAATATTGACCCGGCACTTGCTGGTGGTGTGATTCTAACCACAGTGACCGATGTGGTGGGGATTTTCGCCTTCCTTGGCTCTGCAACTCTGTTACTTTCTTAACCGCCTTGGGTGCCCTAAGGCAGGCTTAGTGGCCTGCCACACTCATTTGCTCTAAAAGTACAGAGCCGGTGTGCAACGCATGGCGCTCATCCGTATCGTTACCAATAGCAACTATATTCGCCAGCATATCTTTTAAGTTTCCGGCGATAGTCACCTCCTCTACAGGGTATTGAATTTCACCATTTTCTACCCAAAAACCAGCGGCACCGCGTGAGTAGTCACCATTGACCAGATTAACACCCTGTCCCATAACCTCTGTTACAAGAAGCCCGGTTCCCATTTGCTGACACAACTGCTGCAACGAGTTGTCTTGCTGACTTACACGCCAGTTATGTATGCCGCCTGCATGGCCGGTTGGTTGCATATCCATTTTACGAGCCGCGTAACTCGTCAACAGGTAGGTTTCGAGTATTCCCTTATCAACAATGGTTCTGTCCTTGGTTTTTAGACCTTCCGCATCAAAGGGTGAGCTTGCCAGGCCTCCCACAATATGTGGGCGCTCTTGAATAGTCAGCCACTCTGGCAACACCTGTTTGCCGAGGTGGTCGAGTAAAAAGCTCGACTTACGATACAAATTGCCACCACTAATAGCTGACACTAAATGCCCAAACAAGCTGCCAGCGATATCGGCGCGGAAAATGACCGGGACTTTGGCGGTTGGTACCTGTCTGGCTCCCAGACGAGACAACGTTTCATTGGCGGCGTCTTCTGCCACCTTCTCTGGCGTCCACAAGTCCGAGGTTTTTCTCGCTACCGTGTAGCTCATGTCCCGCTGCATTTTATCGCCTTCACGGGCAATTAACGCACAGCCCAGGTTGTGGCGAGACTGCAGAAAGCCACCGATAAAGTCGTGTGTGTTTCCATAAACGCGAAAGCCGGTATGACTACCGTAGTGCGCACCGTCGGAATTCACAATACGGTCATCGAGATTCAGCGCGTGATTCTCGCACGCAAGCGCTTGCTCAATCGCATATTCGGCGCTTTGGTCACCCGGATGACACAAATCTAAGTCCGCAATTTCGGTTGCCATGAGCTCTGCCGGGGCCAAGCCATTATATGGGTCTGGCGACGTGAAACGAGCAATGTCACAGGCTTTCTCGACCGCCGCTTCAATAGCGTGCTTTGACAGGTCCGTAGTTGAAGCTGAGCCCTTCTGATTTCCTCGGTATACTGTGATACCTAACGCGCCGTCCTGATTAAACTCGACAGTCTCGACCTCACCCAAACGAGTCCCCACAGAAATACCTGAAGTTTGGCTAATAGAACATTCCGCATCACTGGCTCCTTTTTGCTTCGCCAGTGACAAGGCTTCTTTTACCGCAGCCTCAACCTGCCCCATCTCTTTATTAAGGTCATCCAGTTGTACTATCAAAAAACTCTCCTCACTGCTAAACTAGCGGCTTTAGCGCTAATCGAGTTGTAATTATGTCGAAACGAAAATCACAAAAACCATCCTCTGATGTCGACGCTCATGACAATGACGATTTCGTCAGTAAGTCACAAAAAAAGCGCGAAATGGCAGAGCGACAAAAGGTCGGTACCGACTTAGTCGAGCTCAGTGATGCTCAGTTAAAGAGCATGCCATTAGACGATGAGCTTCGTGACGCCGTATTACTGGCTCGTAAAATTCGTAATAAACACGAAGGCTACCGACGCCAGCTTCAATTCATTGGTAAACTGATGCGCTCCCGGGACATTGAGCCCATTGAACAAGCGCTGTCAGACCTTCGTAATGCGCACCAGCAGGAAACCACTAAGTTTCACGCTGTCGAAGACGCCCGGGACTCGCTCCTCAACGGTGGAGACGAGGCCTTGCAAAGCTTTATCGAGAACTACCCTCAGGCCGATCGTCAAAAAATTCGACAACTTATGCGCTTAGCTGAGCAGCAAAAAGCCCAGGAAAAACCACCTAAGGCGGCTCGCGAGCTTTTTGTTTATCTGCGCAGCGTTATCCTTTAATTATTCCGTGCCACCAACGGTCATTGAGTCTAGTTTCAAGGTTGGTTGTCCAACACCAACAGGAACACTTTGACCGTCCTTACCACAAACACCAACGCCTGCGTCCAGCTCCAGGTCATTGCCAACCATAGAAACCTGTGACATAGCATCAGGTCCGTTTCCAATTAAAGTAGCCCCTTTTATTGGCGCGGTAATTTTACCGTTTTCAATTAAGTAAGCCTCTGACGCTGAAAACACAAACTGCCCTGAGGTTATGTCGACTTGTCCGCCGGCAAACTGAGGCGCATAAATGCCCTTTTTGACACTGCTGATAATCTCATCCGGCGTACTTTCGCCCGGCAACATATAAGTATTCGTCATACGAGGCATGGGTAAATGAGCAAAGCTTTCCCGGCGACCATTACCGGTGACGCTTTGCTTCATTAGACGCGCGTTCATTTTATCCTGCATATAACCACGTAGGCGGCCATTCTCAATCAGAACATTGTAACCACTCGGTGTTCCCTCGTCGTCTATGGTCATAGAGCCACGACGGTCATTCATAGTGCCGTCATCAACAATAGTACACAGCTCTGACGCCACTTTTTCACCCACACGACCAGAGTAAGCTGACGACCCTTTACGGTTAAAGTCTCCTTCCAGTCCATGACCAACCGCCTCATGCAGTAACACTCCAGGCCAACCTGCCCCTAAAACGACAGGCATGTTACCTGCAGGTGCCGGGCGCGCTTCTAAATTCACCAGCGCCTGGCGAACCGCCTCTTCGGCGAAGTGCTTCCAACGGGTACTGCCGTTTGTGTCTTCAATAAAAAATTCGTAACCAACGCGCGCTCCACCACCGGCGCTACCGCGCTCACGACGACCGTTTTGCTCCGCAATAACAGAGCAGTTCAAACGAATAAGCGGGCGCTTATCGGTAGCAAAGGTGCCATCTGTCGCAGCAACCAGTACATCGTCATAACTGCCACTTAAACTGACAACCACTTGCGACACTCGGCTGTCCTGCGCACGCGCATGAGCATCAGTCTGTTTTAACAGCTCAATTTTTTCATCTTCCGACAGCGTATTTAAAGGATTAATGCCTTCATATCGTGATGCGGCCTGCACAGACTGTAACGCCGCTACCGACTTACTCTGTCCCTGACGGGCAATACCGCGGGCAGCTTCACTGGTGCGCTTAAGCGCTTCCAGTGTAATTTCATCAGCGTAAGCAAAGCCAGTTTTCTCGCCCTGCACCGCTCGAACGCCCATACCGGTTTCAATATGGAATGCGCCATTTTTAATGATGCCGTCTTCCAGCACCCAGGATTCATTGACACTGTGTTGCAGATAAATGTCTGCAAAATCAATTGTACCGCTGTATAACGTTGCCAACGCTTTACTAATATCGCTCTCAGACAACGAATAATCATTTAGTGTCATGTATATTTACTACCTCAAATTGATTTTGTTTGGCGACCGGCATTTGTTGACGTATTTCTTCGGTTCTATCTAAGTCGACTTCGACCGAAATAATGCCTTCACCTTTTGCCTGTTCCGCTAAAATTTCACCCCAGGGGCTGACAATAATGGAATGCCCGTATGTCTCGCGTCCGTTATCATGCACACCAACCTGATTTGGCGCTACCACGTAGGCTTGTTGTTCAATCGCCCTCGCTCTAACCAATGCGTGCCAGTGCGCTTCGCCCGTCACCCGAGTAAAACCGGACGGCAAAGCAATAATATTGGCGCCTGCCTGACGCAGCGCTCTGAACAATTCCGGAAAGCGAAGATCATAACACACTGACATACCGACAACACCACAGTCCGTGTCTACTGCGACCACTTCCGTCCCCGGCTTCGTCCATTTTGATTCACGGTATTGTTTGGTGTTGTCCGCCACATCTACGTCAAACAAATGTATTTTGTCGTAACGGGCTATAAGCTCTCCGGTTGGCGAATACATTAACGATGCGGCTGAAAAGCGTTCACCCGTGTCAATAGGAATGGTACCGCCAATCAAATACACGCCGTGCTGCTTCGCGAGCGAAGAGAGCTCCCTTTGCACAGCGCCATCTTTGTATTTTTCAGCCATATCCAGTTGCGCTCTGTCACCAGCGCCGAAGCAAACAAAAGCTTCAGGAAGGACCACTAAATGAGGCTGATTGGAAGACGGGAGATTGTTGAGAAGCTTTTTGACAATGTCGAGGTTGTCTTCAGGTTTAGAGCGGCTGCTCATTTGCACTGCGGTCAGTTGCACCTTCTTCATCATTCACCTCTGAATCAGTTGAGTCTTCCTCCAATTCTGGCAAATCAACGGGGCGACTGTCACGCTCTATTTCCCGAACAACCGGATTATCTATGGTTCCGGTCACTTCATAGCGTAATTTCGAAATGACTTTGGCGTCATGCAGTACTTTATCGATAAGCAACGCCGCCAATCCGCTGGGAGGATTGACCATCCAGGCCAGAATAACCGGCAAACTCGAGGTCACTTTGGGCGCGTACGTCAGGTTATAATTCAACTCACCACTTGCCATGTCTGTCCAGCCACGAATATCCATATCACCAGCGGAGCCAAGTAACCGAGCATCATCGGTTTGAGCAACGCCGTCTTCGATAGCGGCACTCCCCGATAACTCAGTAAAAAACATACCCTGCGAAAATATGTCACGGAAGTCCAAAGTGAGCTTACGCAGAATACTATCCAAACTCAGTATCGAGAATATCCTCGCACCACCGTCGCTTACTTCGGCAAGATACCCTTTACCTAACGACCAGGAAATTTCGCCATCTAGCGACGGCCAGCTTGGTTGATGCAGGTGGTCATCCCAGCTTAAATCAAATTCAATATTCGCAGAGCTGTCGCGTATTGCGGTTTCTATGCCAAATTGGCGCAATAGCTCACCTAAGTCACTGGTATTCAAGCGGCCATTTAACTCGCTATATGCCTGCTCATTTTCATAACGCCAAACTCCGTTTGCCTGAATGCTATCTCCATTTCGGGTCACGTTTAGGCGGTCAATGGTAAAGCCTTTAACCTGCGGCGTAGCCTCTATTGGAGAGATGGCTAAATCGACTTCCCCCAGGTTGTGTTCGTTAATTCTACAGCTGCGACAGTTGACCGTTACCGGTGGCACTTTTCCAAGCCAGTTCCACTTAGACTCGTCGTCGCCCTCGGATTCTGGCAGTTCAATATCAGTCGATAGCACCAGGTAATCTGCTCTGACATCAATACCCTCGTTCATAAACTCTTTAGGAATACCGACGTTCAGCACCGCTTTGTCAGAGTTCACCTGCACCTGCCATTTATTCTGCTCTGGCCAACTGCGTACATCGGCGGCACCAAAGCTTTGCTCTGCCCATTTCAGGTTAGGGGTCGACACGTGTATCGAGTCGGGTAACCAAGGGTTGCTTGCAGAGCTGGCGGGCTCGGAGGACGACTCTCCACCCGCCAATGCATAAATAAGAGAATACCAACGACCGATATCCGCCTCATCCAACTGAGCTAACACAGCAAAGCCACGACCTATATCGTCCGTTTCATTGTCATTGCCAACCGTTAACGTGGCCTTCTGCCAGCCTGCGTTATCGAGTTGCCACTCCCCTTCAAAATTTGCTCGATCATCAATGTTACCCGTTATCGCATAGTCGTCATTCTGTCCGTTTAAAGAGAAACGGAACTGCCAACCTTCGCCAAAGCTCTTTTGTAAAGGTGCCGGTAAATAGGTTTCTAAGCCGGTTAAGTCGTATTGACCATCAGCCTCCACATTGAAGTTATCACCAGCGAAACGCAAAACCACGCGGCTTTCACCATTGACGGCTCCATAGAAAAACTCTTCCCACTGGTCATAAGGAAATTGCTTAAACAGTGGCTCCGTTTGCCAGTCTAGTGCCGTTTGAATGGCCAGCTCATAACCTTGGCGGCTCTCATCTCCATTAACAGACGCCGTCACCGGCATACCATACCAATTCATGACTAAGTCAGAGGTGCTGACGTTGGCGTTGTTAATCGTTAAAACGCCCTGTTTAACGTTAAATTCTTGCTTTATTGCATCAATTGTTACCTGAACACCGGAAAGCGGTGCTTCCACAAAGACACCAACCTCACGCGACTCATCGAACGGAATGTCGAGCTCCATACGACCCGTGACCTTACCCTCCGGATTCAGCTGATTAAAGGTTTCAGTTACTGAGTCCAACGGAGAGTTTTGGAAAACCTCATAAACTTGCTGGGCTTCTCCCGACGCTTGCGCCTGTATCTGTAAACCAACGCTACCATCGGTGAGGTTCGGGATCTGTGCAGAAACATTATCGACACGAGCTGAACCAATACTTCCCGTCTTGGCGTGCATGAATAAGCTGTTCTGATAAAAGTCTAAATGAATAGGAGTATTCTCAAGCGCTAACCAGTCGGACTGGAACTTAAAATTTAATGATTCAAAGCCCACCCGGGCATTAAACACTGATTCAAAACCGTCACTGGCGAAGCTATCAATATCGCCACGCCACACAGCTTCAAGTCCTTCTAATTGCCCTTTTTGCAAGGCTTCGGACAAGTAACTTTGTACACCTTTACCCATTGCCTGAGGCAATAGCTCACGGGCAGTTTCGACTGAAAACGGTGCTGTCGAGTAAAAAAATGAGTTGATATGTGGTTTGCCTGAAGCGCTACTTGACGATAACTGAGCATTTCCAGCGAGTTTTAAATCATTTATTTGTGCCAGTGTTTTCGTTAACGAAATAGACCATCCATTATCATCCGCCACCCATGACCCGGACAAGTCCAGCTCATTGATGGCCCACGCCTGTTCAGGGGACAGATGCCTACTCGCCAAAGAAACATCCGTGCCATACAAACGCCATTGAGCTTTGCTGCTTATTTGACTGACACTCATGCGCAGGCCGCTCACGCTGGGGGTGTTATTACTACCTTCAATAGATAACCCTTTACCATCGACACGCCATTGGCTTCCTACAATAGGGTGTAGCCGATATTGACCATCAACCTGGCCGCTGATACCTGTTCTTTTAATCCATTGACTTGTTTCTTCCGAAGTAAACGGAAGCAGTGTTAACAGCGACGTAGCATTATCTACATCGACATTCGATACACTAATATCGTGAATATTATTCTCATTCTGCCAAGCGATTCTGGGAACCCGAACACTGCCAGCCGAAGAGTTCAGAGTCATTGGCAGGCTATTCATTAACCAGCCATTCTCTTGCGGCCTTAAAATCACTTTTCCACCGGGAATATCTAACCAGTGCGCTTGCTCAACGCCTTTATACTTCCATGTAATACGGTTCTGACGAAGCTGCAGAAGTCCTTCGAACAGCTCCCCGTTTTGAATATCCAACCAGCCCGTAAAATTGACATCGGATTGCTGTACATCGATATCACCCAACCGCTCTTCTAACCAAGGGCTGATATCGATGTTTTGTGCATTAACATAAAACTGACCGGTTAAGTCCGACCACGTATCCCCCTTAAGGTCGACAATGACATCCAGTGCGTTCGTCGCAAAGTCATCCATTCTAAGACTGCCAACCGCGCGGTGCCGGGCCCCTTCGTTGACCCAAGACAAACGCTCAAGATCAATACGTCGAGTAACCCCTCGTAAGTTCGTTAAAAACACCTGCCCCTGATGAATCGAGAATTTTTCAAGCTGATGTAGGAAAAGCTCACTAAGGTTATCGATATCGAAGGTGTCATCACCCGAAACATCGTTTAACTGGCGAAGATCAATAGCAACATTGGCGTTGTCCAGAATAAACTCATCGGCCACAAATTGCTGTTGAACAATGCTCTGCCAAAAATTCAAAACCACATGCACTTCGGCAACTTTGAACTTCACTTTGGCGTTGTCGTCTGCTGACAACGATAAATTCTCGAGCACAACAGATGGACCTTGCTGCGTCCAGGCCATGGACAAGTCGCTGATACTAACGGGTTGCTGGAAACGCGCTTCCAGCTCGTTCTCAAGAGGTTGAGTTAAATCGGGAAGGTAGGGCAGACTGTAACGGAGCAAGCTCAGAGCAACAGCAACCAATACCAGCGCAATAGCCAGTAGTAGCCATAGTTTTTTTAATACCCAGGACAGTGCTCGCATTAACCTACATCATTACCACGTCAAATTGCTCTTGATTATACAGAGGTTCGGTCTGTACTGTAATTTGACGTGAAACAAACAGTTCAAGTTCAGCCAATGCATGAGATTCTTCGTTGACTAAGGCATCGCTGACTTTAGCTGACGCGTACACAACGAACTTATCGGCCTCATAGGCTTTATGTACCCGGACAATCTCTCGCATAATTTCATAGCAGACGGTTTCTACTGTTTTCATGGTGCCGCGCCCCTGGCAAACCGGGCATTCCGAGCACAGCACATGTTCGAGACTCTCGCGGGTGCGCTTACGAGTCATCTCAACAAGCCCCAGCGTGGTAAAACCGTTAATAGTGGTTTTTGCCCGGTCTTTAGACAAGGCAAGCTCAAGGCTATGTAAAACCCGACGTTTATGCTCTTCGTCGCGCATATCGATGAAATCGATAATGATAATACCGCCCAAATTACGCAGTCGTAGCTGCCGGGCAATTGCCTGCGTTGCTTCTATGTTGGTGTTGAATATGGTTTCTTCGAGGTTTCTGTGACCAACAAAAGCACCGGTATTGATATCAATAGTGGTCATCGCCTCGGTTTGATCAATAATCAACGATCCGCCGGATTTTAAATCAACACGGCGATCGAGCGCGCGCTGCATTTCATTTTCAATATCGAACAAATCGAAAATAGGCCGGTCCCCAGTGTAGTATTCAAGTACACTGGTTAATTCTGGAATAAAGTCTTTCGTAAAGGTTTTGAGAGTGTCAAAAGTGACTTTTGAGTCGACCCTAATGCGCTCTATTTCTTCACCGACAAAGTCTCGTAACACACGGCAGGACAGGTTCAGGTCTTCGTACAGCATGCCAACTTTACGCTGACTTTTCTTGCGCGTTTTAATTTTTTCCCAAAGCCGGAAAAGGAAGTCTGCGTCGCTTTTTAATGACTGTTCGGACGCGCCTTCCGCCGCAGTACGAACGATAAACTTACCGTCGTCAGTGCTGACCGATTCCGCAATTTCCTTGAGGCGATCTCGTTCTTCACCTTCTTCAATACGCTGTGAAACACCCACATGGTCACTTTTCGGCATAAACACCAGGTAACGGGACGGTAATGTAATGTCCGTCGTTAGCCGCGCCCCTTTAGTGCCTAAGGGGTCTTTGACAACCTGCACCATAATTTGCTGCCCTTGATGAACCAGCTCGGTAATGCTTCTTTCCGGGCGATCCGGCTGAGGTATGTCGTCACCATCAACTTGCACGACAATGTCGGATGCGTGTAAGAAGGCGGCTTTATCTAAACCAATATCGATGAACGCCGCCTGCATGCCCGGCAAAACACGAGACACCTTGCCCATGTAGATATTCCCCACCAGACCACGTTTCGCCTGCCGCTCAATATGAACTTCCTGCAAAATACCGTTTTCAACAAGAACCACCCGCGTTTCTGTCGGGGTGACGTTCATAAGAACTTCAACGCTCATCTCAACCACCTGTTACTTCGAACATGCGAAGTAATTGCTCTGTTTCATATAAGGGTAAGCCAACCACCGCAAAGTAGCTACCTTCAATGCGCTTTACGTATTTGCCGCCGTAGCCCTGAATACCATAACCACCGGCTTTATCTTGTGGCTCGCCAGTTGCCCAATAACTCTCTATATCGTCGTCTGCCAATGCGGCGAACTCAACTTTCGTAGTAATAAGTGCTGACTCACTCGCCACTAAACACTGCCCACTCCAGTGGCAAACGGCAACCGATGTCAGCACATCGTGGGTACGTCCAGACAATTGACGCATCATTTTTCGGAAATGCTCAAAATCCAACGGCTTTTCCATGACGTCTTGGTCGCATCGAATCAGTGTGTCTGAGCCAATGACCAAACATTCATCAGACTGTCGTTTAGCAACGGCTAAGGCTTTGTCGTTTGCTAGCCGTAATACGTAGTCTTCGGGGTCTTCACCATTAGCGCGACTTTCTTCTATATCGGGCACATCGCAGTCGAATGGTCGATGCAGATAGTGTAAGAGTTCACGTCGGCGGGGGGACGAAGACGCCAGGACAATGCGCATTATGACACTCCAAACTGACGGCGTACTTTTCGTAATAACGGAAATACCCAGAGCCAAAAAACCGCCGAGGTAAGTACCGGCCAAAAATAGGAGAAAGTAAACTCAGCGTCATGTAGGAATACATTGGCTTCAAAAACGATAAACCGCTTTAACAGTATAAGAACGGCAATAACAACAGCTTGCTGAATCAATGCAAAATTTCTAAGGCGTTGAAAGTTTCTGGCCGCAAGATAGGCAACAACGACCATGCCAAGTGCGTGAACACCAACAATAGAGCCAAGTAATACATCGCTTAATACACCAAGAATAAGCGCGGTTCCTATGCTGACGCGGTGTGGCAAAGCAATAATCCAGTAAAGCATGACCAAGGTCACCCAGTCCGGACGGAACACGTCAAAAGTCGCCGGCATGGGCATGACCATTAATGTTAGCGCAATGACATAGGTGACAAGTAAAGTCACTATTCCTGGCTTCACAACCTTCATTCATCGTCCTCGTAAATCGGTTGCAGCTCGCTTTCACTTGGCCATAACAGTAAGACATTTCTGACTCTGTCCAAAGCGCTCACCGGATCAGCAAAAACAGTAGCGAAAGGCAGTGACTCGTCTCGCACGATATTGGCAATACGCGCGACAGGATAACCTTCTGGAAATACTCCGCCCAACCCTGAAGACATGAGTAAGTCGCCTTCTCGCAGCTCTGTACTATGAGGTATAAACATGAGTTCTAACCGACCTATGTCGCCGGTACCCTGAGCGAGCACGCGAATGTCGTTTCTTTCCGAGCGTAAAGAAATGGCATGGCTTTGGTCGGAGATAAGTAACACCCTAGCAGTATTTCCACCAACATCCTGCACTTGCCCAATAATACCACTGCTGTCGAGCACTGGCTGGCCCTCATAGACACCGCTTAAGGTGCCTTTATTAATGACCAACTGCTGAGAAAATGGTTCGGACGCCACTGCAATGACCTCAGCGACCATGCGGCGAGCAGACTCCCGCGCATCTGAGCCTAATAACTCTCTAAGCCGGCGATTTTCATTTTGTAGAAACTGCAGTTGCTGCTGTTGACCCTGAAGCTTTAATATTCGTTGCCTTAACGCTTTGTTCTCTGCGCTTAATTGATCAGTAGTTTTGACTGACTCTGAAAAATTATCTAATAGCTGTTCAGGCAGTATTGCTAAATACTGAACCGGAGCAACTAATGAATTCAAAAACACTCGAACGGGCTGCATAGCTTGCAGCCGATGATCAATAAATATGAGCAGAAACGAACAGGCTAGTGCGAGCACTAGCCTGGAGAGTAAAGACGGGCCGCGGACAAACAGCGTTTTCATGACTTACTCATAACTGAATAAATCACCACCGTGCATGTCTATCATTTCTAATGCTTTACCCCCACCGCGAGCTACACACGTAAGCGGGTCATCAGCAATAATTACCGGAATACCTGTTTCCTCGACAAGCAGGCGATCTAAGTCTTTCAATAGCGCACCACCACCGGTTAGGACCATGCCGCGCTCTGAGATATCCGATGCCAGCTCTGGTGGTGACTGTTCTAGCGCAACCATGACTGCACTCACGATACCCATCAAAGGCTCTTGCAGAGCTTCTAGAATTTCGTTGCTATTCAGTGTAAATGAACGTGGAACACCTTCCGCTAAGTTACGGCCGCGAACTTCAATTTCTTTCAATTCTTCGCCCGGGTACGCAGAACCAATTTCATGCTTAATACGCTCCGCTGTCGCGTCACCAATAAGCGCACCAAAGTTACGGCGCACATAGCTAATAATAGCTTCATCGAATTTGTCGCCACCAATACGGACTGACGAGGAATAAACAACACCATTCAATGAAATAATCGCAACTTCTGTTGTACCACCACCAATGTCTACAACCATAGAGCCAGTAGCTTCTGACACAGGTAAGCCGGCGCCAATTGCTGCGGCCATAGGCTCATCTATTAAGTAGACTTCACGAGCTCCGGCGCCTAAAGCCGACTCACGAATCGCTCGGCGCTCTACCTGAGTTGACCCGCAAGGAACACACACTAAAACCCGAGGACTTGGGCGGAAATAATGGCTGTCATGCACTTGTTTGATGAAAAACTGGAGCATTTTTTCACACACATAAAAGTCAGCAATAACGCCGTCTTTCATGGGGCGAATAGCACGAATATTTCCCGGTGTACGCCCCAGCATTTGCTTAGCGGCCGAACCAACTGCAGCAATCGATTTGGGGCCGCCTGAGCGCTCCTGTCGAATAGCAACAACCGAAGGCTCATTTAAGACAATACCTTCGTCTTTAACGTAAATAAGAGTGTTGGCGGTACCAAGGTCAATTGATAAATCGTTTGAAAAAAGGCCGCGAATTTTTTTAAACATGAAGCGGTATATCCCTACTTATAAAGCTAACAGAGTGACAGCAAAGAGCGCAGTAAGTACTTACTGCGCTCTTACAACACGAAATCCAATGTAGTTAGAGTTGAAATCTGCCGGAAGTTCCATTTTTGTCGAAACTCGGGCAAGACTTGGCGTAAAGTTCCACGCACCGCCTTTCACAACGACACCGTTGTCAGTTTGCGCCCACTCCCAGACATTACCAACGGTATCAAATAATCCCCAAGGATTACGGTGGAAACTGGCTACTGGTGCAGGACGTTGATTAGACCAGTCAGAGCCACAGTTGCGGCAGTTTGCCTTACCAAAACCAACATCGTTACCCCACCAAAAGTCCGTTTCAGTTCCAGCACGAGCGGCATATTCCCACTCAGCTTCGGTTGGTACGCTGTATTTAAAACCGCTTTTCGTTGTCAGCCAGTCAGCATAAGCTTTCGCATCGTTGTAACTTACGCATACAACGGGTGAGTTATCAGACTGTTTGTAGCCCGGATTCTTCCAGCTTAGTTTTTCATTAAACTCAGGACGCCCGTTTTTAAGCGTTGCACAAGTTCCGCGTTTCTCAGCATCGGTTACGTAGGCGGTGTCTTCAACGAAGTCTCTAAAGTGCTTAACGGTAATTTCTGTATCTGAAATACCTAATGCATTGGGAATTTCACGAGTTTCCGCTGGGCGTTCATTAGGTAAGCCATTGCCAATTAAATCACCCATCTTGAACTTACCGGCAGGCACTACAACAAGCTCTGGGCCTCGAACGTCACGATATAAAATATCCTGAATTTTTTCACCACGAGTAAATGAGTACTCAGACTTTTCCAGTTCCGCTCGAATAGACATAGCGTCTTTAAGGCGAATTTTTTCCGCATAAGCTGAATAGCCGTACTTCAAGACTTCAACTTCGTGCTCGCCACCAGGTAACATAACTTCGATAGGTGTCGAACCATAACTAACACCATCAATGATAACTTCGTCATCATATACGTTTGAGCGTATTGTTAACGGGTGCATGACGGAGCTATCAACCGTTTCTTCATCACCCGCCTGCAACTCCCCCGGCCGTTGCTCCGTTGCACAATAACGCATGTCTACGCCAAGTAGTGTACATGCCTGGCTTTGAGGTAACTGACCACGAAGCTCTACCGCTAACTTAACACCGTAATTACCAGCACCGCTAAAGCCGTTACTAATAGTTTTTGAACCTAAAATTTGGACATTCGGGCTGGCTTTCTCTAAATTCTCGCGCGCTAGAGAAGACTCACTTAAACTTGCAAGAATTTCATCAAGGTATTGCTTGGACGCTTTTTGCTTTGCCATTAGCTTACCGCGATTTTCACACTGCCCCAGAGTCTCATTTCTGTCACAGCTAATCGACTGACTCACTTCAAGATCGCCAGTGCGATTGAACTCGTCTTCTAATCGATCGATTCGGGCAATGTTTCTTTGCTCTTTTAACGTTTCAATTTCGTTAATTAGGCTATGTTTGCTAACCCGTGCTTCTTCTACTTCTTTCGATTTTTGGTTCACCAAGCTGACTTGTTGTTTTATGTCTTCTTTATTTTGCTGATGAGCCATAACCGCTTGCTTATAAGCTTCCTGAGCGCCAGCAATATCAATTGTGGGGTCTTCTACTAAGCGTTGGTAGCGGTCATTCATTTCCGCCAGGGTAGACTCTCTTTTCTGCTCAAGTTCGTTATTACGCTCGCGCAGATTCTGCAACTTATCCCTTAGCTCCCGCTCTTCTTGCTGAAGTTGATTCACGGTACCGGAAAAGTTTTCAAAGTCGCTCTCTAGCGTCGAAATTTGATTTGTAATTTCTTCGACAGTCATCTCTTGCTGAGCAAGAGCCGTCGAGGCGAGAGTCAATGTAGAGGCCATAATTAAGGCCAGTCGAGCCAATCGCATCATGTTTCCATTCCAAGCTTGAAAAAATAACAAAGCGGCGTAAAAGCCAAAGCCGTCATCGCGCTATCGTTATTGTAATAATAATGAACGTTCGTCAACGTCGCGCATTTTTTGTTTAAACTCTGCTTTATGCTATTTGCTTGTTAACAAAAGAGCAAGAGGCATTGTCACCGAATTGTCGATTATTCGTTAAAAGAATACTACCATCCTAACTCACGCCAGTAAATCTGGCGATCTCGTCCTCGGTAAATACCAAAGGTACCTTCGGCTGTGGGGTTGTCAGTATAATCACTACCGTCTTCAACCTCGCCATCATTGTATGGCCAATCATATTTAAGATAATCAGGTACATCGAGTTCGAAAATAAACGAATAAGGATCTTCTGCACCTGACGACACCCATCTGAATAACTGGTTAATCTCTTTATTCGGCGAGCTTAACAAACCGTTAGTGAGTTTTACGTTAGTCGGTGCTGGCTCCAGACTTGCCATTGATTCATCGAGCAAGCTTACAGCGCTTCTATCAACAGTCGTACAGTTATCGGCGTCGTTTGCATAAAATTCCCCGCTCTCCCAATATTCCACTGCGCCAGCAATTGGCATGACATCATCCATTGCGGCGTATGTGTCCTGAAGATTCAAACGACCATAGTAAAGGTTTGCTGAGTCTAACTCCGCAGCACCGTAAGAAGCCGACAAATCACTATTTTGAAGCGTTGAGTAAAAGTTCCCGTCTTCCTGGTCATCTAACTGCCATCCCAGAATATAGTCTCTGAACGGGCCATCGGGTTGCCCCGAACTTAAACGAGAAACCGATACTGAAGCGTTCCCTGTAAACTGGCCTACACCGTCACCCCACTCCCAAACCCCGTCATAACTGACTGTGTGATCAACAAGTTGATTCCCAGACGAATCATAGGCGTAAAATAGCGGCGTCGCTTTTGCTAATGATCCGGTGTAATTTAGAGTCAGCTCTCCGGAGGCATTAACCGCTTGCGCTGACAGAACGATAGGTTGAGCCTGCCCCATGTAGTAAAAATCAGTGCAGGCTCCATCGAATTCAGCCGTTAAAGGCTCAAACTCGTAGGGAATAAATCGCCCGAGAATATGCTCGGTTGTAACAGAACCAGCGCCTAAATAGTTGGCGTCCGCTACCTTCGCGGTGACTTTCGCACTGCCCACTTCAGAGTATGAAATGGAATCATTTTCAAAACGTACGTTTCCAACACTCTGAGCACTGAAACTAGCGCTGTTATCGAGTTCGCCATTCACTTCAGCAGGAGCGACAGCGTCAACCACCACCGCCAGATCCAGTGACTCCTGCGGTGTTTCACGCCCAAAGTTTGGCGTAACCTGCTCACCAGAATTTAATGCCTGCAATGCCACGAAGAATGGCTCTCCGGCTTTCGCTAGAATATCCCCGCTATACGTACTCACCGTTTCCATGCCGATGCTTGCCGGCTTGTAAACAAACTCATTGGACACGCCTTCAATCACTTTGCCGTTCGGTAGCTGCGCTTTTGCCCGTAAGCTCACTTTACCCGTGTCACCGTACTGAACTTCTAACGCTTGCTGGCCTGCCTGAAAATTGGAGGTTACTGGAGCCCAACCGGTAAAGCTACCTGAACCATCCTCCTGAAGCTCATTAATAAGCGCCTGATCAATAGACATTCGCGCATAGGGAAACTCACTAAAATCACTGCAACTGCCTGGGTTAACGCAATGCATTCCCATGTCTACCTGGCTAATTTGTTCTGCAATCACCTCACACGCTCGCGTGTTGTCGTTCGTCCGTACAACCGATAAGTTAGTGAGAAAGCTATCACCTGATGTTTGCGTACCGATAGAATCAAATTTGAGGCCGGTATCATTAAAGGTAATGGAACAGTCGGAATTGAAGTTTCCATTCGCATAGCACTGAGTCGGATTCAGCGCTCCCGGTGTGGTTTGTATGTCGTCTATGGCAAGCGTGTAAGTGTCCGCTTCGGTTTGGCTTAACTGCGTAGTTGAAACTGGGGACGCAGCGACTGGGTTTTGACTCCAATTCCCTGCGCTGTCTGACAAAAACACGGAGCTGGAAACTGAAGAGTAACTTGAGCAAGACGCGTCAGCGCACGCTTCAACGGTTACGTCTGCCGCTTCGCAGGTCAGTACTGGACTCGCGTACGATAAACGATAGTGATGAGGCGCCGTTACCGGTGGGTCAACATCTCCCGCATTACAAAAGCTGCCGCCGTCGAGTGGCTCGGCTGGTGAACGATACTCAATGCTAGGCGCAAAAAAACCAAAGAAACCATAAGCGGATGCTTGCCCATCAAGACTCAGACCACCCTCGATACGACTTCTATTCCACCACCAAAAGCTTCGCTCAAAAAACAGATTTCCGCTTACGTATATGAACCCGTTAATCTCAACATTTCGTTCTAAATATAAGTCCCCAGTAACTATCAAAATGAGCTCATTCGCCTCACCCGCCATATTAATTCGACGTCCGGACTGAATGGTTAAATCACCATCAATATAAACTCTGGAGGTTTGTCCGTTCGTCGAGTAATTAGCGCCAACATCACCAAAATCGCCAACCCGTAAATAATCTGTTGGCTGTAACGCATTCGGTAGCTGCGAGCTTCTGGCCCGGTCAGGTAAGTCGAAAGGTGACGGCGTAGCATTGAATGGGCTAAAGCCTTGTGGCCAAACAGCGGAACATTGTGGTCTATTGTCGGCACAAGGACGCGTCGTCAACATTAAGTTCAAGACATCGTCGGTCGACATGACCTCATCACTGATAAACACCTCATCTAACTCACCATAAAAACTATTAGACGCGGTTGATTGTCCACCTATAAACAAATTGTTACTAACGCTATTTAAGTCAAGTTCCTCATTAAATGAGCGTTGATCTATCCGGTTCCCATCGATAAAAAGTTGAAGTTGTCTGTTATCTCTACTGTACGTCGCAGCGAAGTGATGCCATGTATCATCCAGTAATTGCGAACCGCCCTCTGACTGGTTGCCGGCTTCGACATTCACAATAGTGCCATTACTTCGGCGAATTTCGAAGTAGATACCACCGCCATCTGACGTGTCTTGTCGATAAACTTCAAAGCGCCCAGCAGAGGATTCCGTCGGTCCGTTGCCAACCATTAGCAGTGTCTGATAACTCTCGCTTTGGTTCTGTAAACTCGCATCACCTTTAAACCAAAAAGCTATAGATATGGAGTCGGCTTGACTTATTTCTGTCGCGTTTGGCACTTGAACAACATTGTCACCACTAAACCTGCCATACCGGCAGGTGCCAAGGTCAGCATCGATAGCGGGTGAGAACCCAGAGGTTGACGCATTACGCAGCGCCTGACCATTATAGTTATTACCTGATTGGTCGACGACTTCGCCAGCATTACCATTCCAATTCAGCTCATCAAAATACCAGTAACCTATAGGTTGTATTTCGGGAGTTCCAGGAGAACCTGAGCAGGGGCCTATATTGTCGTTAATATCGCAGATGTCTCCTTGAACATTTCCATCACCGGAAACATCTGGTGCGTTCACATACCCTGTGACAACACTGTCTTTATCAATCTTAACTTTCGCTTCAGCATTAATGTTTCCGTCTATTGTCACGTTTTTATTGATGCTTACTTTGTCACCAGCCACTATATTTCCAGTGAGTTCTGAATCTTTCTCTATGGTGACCTTCCCAACTGCCGTTAAGTTGCCTGTTATCTTGCTACTTTTTTTAAAAGTAATATGTCCATCACTGTCAATATTGCCGTTAAAAGTGATACTCTTAGACGCTTTGAAGTTTCCTGTCAGGTCAAATATTAAATTTAATGGGTTCCCCCCCTTATTAATTTCGACGCCTTTATCTGCTGATACATTTCCGGTGACATTTATAACAACCTGAGCTCCGCCAGATATAACAAGCTTATCGTCCTCATCAAAAGAAAGGTTGCCAGAGCAGGTATAGTTATTACCGTTTTTATCACAGTTTGGTAGGTCATCACCTGGTAACTGATAGGTCTTAGCATTCACGTCGGTAGAGAATAACGCCAAGACACAGGCAATAGAGAGGAGCATCCGCTTCAACATAATTTAATTCTCAATCCTCGTCTCAATTTGCAATTGACGTGACGCTTGTTGTGAACCTGCTGTGCAAATACCATCTGCGGTGACAACAAGATGGGTGTATATAGTATTAGATTGGTCAGTATAATTCTCATTGTCACAACTAATAGTGGCGCTACACTGTTCCAGGCCCTGATTCCCTGCAAAGCTATATTCTGTGCCATCAACATCGCAGCTAGTATCTGGAGCAGTATCTAAAGGATAAACCGTCATCATCGCTTGTTCCAAACCGGACTGCGCAGCTAAATAACTGCGCGCACCGAGCACTTCGATGACTACGCTCTCAGAAGAGGTTCTCAGCAAACTGGCCAGTGCTGCAACCAGACCTCCGAGCACAACAATCACAAACACCGCTATAACCAGGGTGTTGCCTCGTTGTCTATTTATAGGGTTGAAAGGGTTGTTATGGCGCATTGGGAATGTGCACCTCGCGATAGTAGAAAACTTGCTCTTCAGCGTTTTCACCGAACTGAAGCTGTATGGTAACTATATTATTACTTTGCTGATTATTAGCGGCTACGTCAAAGGGGTTGTCAGAGCTCACCCCTGTCGCTATCAAAGCGGAATTTATTGTGTCCCCATTCCACTTGAGTTCTTCGCGAATTAATTCACCACCTACTAAGCAAAACCTTACCGGTTCACTGGCAATATAAGCTCGCTTTAAAGGTGACTCTTTTTTAAATTGAAAATCCGTATTAAACGTTAGCTCATATTCAATGTTTGTTACTGCTTCTTTTGCCTGGAGATCAGCATAGCGTCCAGGAGTAGAATAGATAAATTGAGATAAGGTTGCATAAATGAAAACTCTTTCTTGCTTCTCGCCATCAAGCTCCCAATCGCCAAATGTTACAAAACTCATTTTACTATCCTGATTAGTCGGCTTAATAGGTGCGCTATAATAGGTTCCGGCTGCTAAAGTAGGAACGAGCTCGACACACTGCCCACTGCTACTTACACGCACACTATTGGGAACGGCACCTCTAATTTCCCGGGTCAGTCTCTCTATAGCAAAGCGGCTTTTCTCGATAGTTTGTAAACGTTCCGAACCCGTACTGAACATTTGTGCGCCAATACCCACAAATTGAAAGCTAAAACCAGCAACTATCGCCAGCAAAACAATGACGATGACGAGCTCTATTAAAGTGAAGCCTCGTTGCGGATTCATCACCAGTTCCCCTTAACGGAGCTGAATTCAATACTTTCGTCTTGCGGTGTCGTTACGGTGACGGTAATTCTTTTCAATTTATTCGCTTCTTTTTCAGCAACACAAACCAGGGCCTCAAAACCGTTATAACGGTTAGGTGATGAGCCACTGAGCTGGGCTCCGTTAAGCTTCAAACCATTGTAGTCGTCGACATCATCGAACTGTTTTCGTTGACCTTCCTCCGCGTTAGGTGTGCTTCCATCACTGGGACATGGCGCTGGTGTTGTGCAACTACCCGAGCCTTCAGAGCAACGGACATACTGGTTTCCAACATTGGAGTTTTCGTCGAAACGGCGCGCCATTATTTCATTCATCAAACTTTGACCAACTTCAGTCGCTCTCACCTGTTGCCAGGGGTCAACACTTTGCCGAAACAATTGACCGAGCCCCGTTGTAACAACCAAGGTCACAATAGCAATAACCACTATACCGGCAATAAGCTCAATGAGGGTGAAGCCTTGCTCTTGCTTATTGCGCATCAATAAAGCCCTCTTTATTAATGCTGATGGTGCGGCTAACGCCTGAGCTGTGAGTAATAGTTAATATACAACCACGATCACAATCACCAACCCTAGACCTTTCCTCTTCTTTAACAGCAAACACCACCGGTCGACCTAAAGCATCTATCTCTATGGACGCTGAAAACACACCTTGTTCAACTAAAATATTTCTAGTTACGCCTTCATTATCCGTGTGAAACAGTAAAAAACGAATATCTTCGACACCGCTTATTTGCCGATTGTTATCTTCATTGTAAGGAGGCACCCCAAAGATACTCTCAGCTACCATAACTTCATATGTATTTGCTGTATCTTGCATCGCCTGCTGTTGAACGGCCCGCAAAATACTCATCGCCTGTAGACGTGTGGTTTGGCTTTTCGCACCGGAATCACTAATAAAAATGGGGCTGGCAGATACGGCTAGGATACCGATAATAACCAGTATGATAATGAGTTCAATGAGGGTGAAGCCTTGGGACTTCATAGTTGGCCTTTGTAATTAATATTTCGCACTAAGCAGATACAAGAAAAAATTTGTAAAGGAAGCTGTAGACCCAGGGGCAAAAAGTTGCTTGCCCCTGAGAGTTAAGTACTTAGCAAATTAACAACCTGAAGTTGCGCTCTCATATTCTGGCTTGCCATCTTCCTCAGCAGCTTCCAAATATGATACGTAGCATCCCTCAGCCACTAAATCTCCACCATTGGTCAGAGTGCTGTCCAGGCCAGCTACAAAGTCTGCAGGAGCTATAAAAACTCTAGGAACGCTGTTAGTGCTGCCAACAATATATGCCCAATCCGCACCATCAGTAGCTGAGCCAGTCATATCATAAGCTTCGAGTTGTGCCGCTTCTACAATACCGTTACCACTCGCTGCCGGATATCCATAGACCGTATCTACACCGTTAACACTTCCTGTACTACCTAATTCATTATCAATAGCTGCACGGGCATAAATAGTTTGCGAAGCGCCTTGAAGTGCACCTTTCAACCCTTTAACCGTAGAAGCACGAGCGTCACTCGAAAAATTAATAAACTGAGGTGCGGCGGTTACTGCCAAAATCCCCAAAACTACAATGACAATGATCAGTTCGATCAGAGTAAAACCTTTTTGATTACGCATAATTGAAACTCTCAGTTGTGATTTAAAAAATTATTGGTTATTGCTGTGAATACTCACGCCGCCATTACGTGGATTATAAACGAAAGCGTTGCCCAGTGTCAGATAATCATCACCAGATGGCGCATTCGTTTCATTTTTTATGGTGTTCGCCAAGTAGTAAACACACATATCATTGCCCGTTGTGGAGTCTTGCGTTACATAGGTGAAGTAACGTGTTTCTTCCAGGTTAGCAAAGTCTTCTGACACTGTCGGTGCGCCCTGCAATATCGATTGCATGATGCTTGCACAGTCAGCTGCCTGAATATTTTCATCATGAGCAGCGTTATTATCGCCACTCACTGGATAGCCGGTGTTGCCATCGACATAAAGCAATACCTGGTCCATAGACACTTCAGCGCCAGCGCCGGTAGACGCCGCCCCTTTAGGACGTCCGCTCAGCTCCCACTCGCCACGAACAATACCAACAGCGCTAGCAAAACCACCGGCAACGCCTTCAAGCGCCGCATCTTCGGCGTCAGAAGAAACGTCAGTGAATCGCGGAATAGCCGCTGCAGCCAATAGGCCGAGAATCACCACCACGATTATCAGTTCAATAATGGTGAAGCCCTGTTGTTTCTTTTGTCTGTTGCCCATGTTCCCACTCATAATTAGCCTCTACAAATCCATTTTATAACAAGTTATCAACAATGCCTACCGGCGTTTTTCCCGCTGTATCCGACCTTGATCTGTATCAAACCAAAACCATGGTTTCTCATTAATGGCAAAGTAACAGCGATTTTCGTCTTTTCGTGCACTCAGCGCGCTAGTCGGTATTTCGCCACCTAACTTACGCCACAAAACCAAACAGTCATTATCAGCCGACGGCCATCCTTTTTCATTCACCTTAATAAAACCTGCCGGTGAATCAGCACGCTCAAATAACGCAACAACGCCGGGTTTTCCCTGCCTCAACCACTCTACCCGAACTAAGCTCACCGCTTCTGAAAACGTCGACAATGCAACGTCTTTCTCTGTTTCCCGCCAGTGCTGCGGCTCATCAATAAGCAACATTCTTACGGCTACTGCTGACAACAGCAAAAATACCGCTACGACGAGCACATTTTGCAATCGCCGAATGCCTTTGCGTTCTTGAATGTCGTTTTCCGTCATTACTAACGCCCCTGGTAGGCACTCATCATGTCCCACATTGGCGTGAAAATACCTAATGCCAGTATGAGCACCATAACCGCCACAACAGCAATCATCAGCGGCTCAATACGCGCTGTTAAGGTCTTCAGATCATAGTCTGTTTCGCGCTCATAATACTCGGCTACTTCCAGTAGCAAGGTATCCACACGCCCGGTTTCTTCACCGACCGAAATCATCTGAAGAATCAACGGTGTGAACAAGTTTGACTGCTTTGCTACACGAGATAAGTTCTCACCTCGCTCAATACCACGACGCATTTCAATGACTCGGTTTTCCATCCAGGCATTATCCACGGCTTCCGCCACCAGCGACAACGCCTGTGTTAGCGGAACGCCGGCTCCCAGCATTACAGAAAAGCTTCGCGCAAAACGCCCCAACATTGCGCGACGTAATATAGAGCCAATAACGGGAACTTTCAGCTTCAAGGTGTCCCACATCAGTCGCCCCGGTGGAGTCTCTTTGTAGTATCTAATACCAAAGAAAGCGCCCATCATAAGCGCCAATAACAGCGGCCAGTAAGCAACAAAAAACTGTGATGAACCCAACAATGCTCTTGTCGCCCATGGCAGCTCCACGTTAAAACGCTCAAACATGGAAGCGAACGTGGGAATCACAAATATATTCAGTACAAACATCGCAACGACTAAGGCTATCATGACGAAGCTCGGGTATCGTGTCGCTGCTTTTATACGCTTACGGGTATCTTGCTCATTTTCCAAATAAACCGCTAACTGCTGAAACGATTCTTCCAGTTGCCCGGTATTTTCACCCACATGAACAATGGCAATAATCAGTCGGGGAAAAATGCCTTTATGCTTAGCCATGGCCGCTGACAAATTCCGGCCACGCTCGAGCTGCTCGTGAATATCTTTTAACGCTTTTCGCAAACGCTTGTTCTGCGTTGTATCGCCCAGCCCTTCGATAGCGCGAAGCATGGGAATACCCGCCTGCGTCAGCGAATACATTTGTCGGCAGAATATAATCAACTCGTCTAGAGAAACTTTGGGCTGTAAACCATCAGCAACCTTCGCTTTTAGCGCATCCCAGCCCGGAAGCGCTGCACTCGTCGCCGCTCCTCTCTCTAGTGCAACTGGTGTTAAGCCACGCTTCAATAAAGCATCAGCCGCACTGCGTTCATCACCAGCTTCCACGGCGCCAGTCTGTAACTGACCTTGCTTGTCACGGGCGCGGTAACGAAATTGCATCAGATATTGTCCTCAACACTTTCCGCCAGGAATAAAACTTCTTCGACAGTGGTCACGCCCTGACGCGCATATTCCAGGGCAACAGACGCCATCGACTGATACCCCGGGTGTCTTTTTGCGGCATGTGCAAAAGCTCGGGTGTCGTTGTCTCGAAGGGCATCCATCATTTCGCCGTTCATTTCCAGAAGTTCAAACACACCGATACGTCCGTGATATCCGGTGTGGTTACAGTTCTGACAGCCAATGCCATGTTTAAACTCAAACTCGCTGCTGCCTTCTAGTAAATGCTCCAGCCACTGCTGCTCGGCTTCATCCGGCTGATAGTTTTGGGTGCACTTTTCGCACACCCTGCGAACCAAACGTTGCGCTAGTATTCCGCGCAGTGCCGCCGCTACCAAATAAGAAGGGGCGCCCATATCAATTAAGCGCATTGCACTGGTTATCGCGTCATTGGTGTGCAGTGTCGACAACACCAAGTGACCGGTAATAGAGCCTCTCAGCCCTATTTCTACGGTTTCATGGTCACGCATCTCACCCACCATGATGATGTCGGGATCCTGACGCAAAGTGGTTCGTAGCACTCGGGCAAAATCGAGGCCTATTTTATTATTGACCTGAACCTGAGAAATGCGTGGTAAGCGATATTCGACCGGGTCTTCCACGGTAATGACTTTCTTGGCTTCGGTATTCAATTCACTCAGCGCGCCATAAAGCGTTGTGGTCTTACCGGAGCCCGTTGGACCGGTTACCAACAGCATGCCGTGTGGTCGCTTGATAAGGGAGCGGACCCGCTTCAGAATATTGTCGGGCATACCCGTTTGCGCCAACGACAACAATCCCGCGGACTGATCCAACAAACGCATGACGCATGACTCGCCATATTGAGTCGGCATGGTCGACACACGCACATCAATATTGTGCTTGCGAATTTTCATGTTGAAGCGACCGTCCTGAGGCAAGCGACGTTCAGAAATATCCAGCCCCGCCATTAGCTTCAAGCGTAACACCAACGCATTGGCTATATTCGTTTCATCCAGTACGTTTTCCTGCAGCACGCCGTCAATACGCTGGCGGATACGCAGTTTGTTTTCATCGGGTTCTATATGAATATCCGATGCACGAACCTGAACCGCGTCTTCAAAAACCGACTGCAGCAACTTGGCAACGGTGGCTTCATCGCCCTCTTCGTCCAGACTCAGTTGACCGAGTTCAAACTCTGAGGTTTCTTCGTACTCGTTCTGCAGCTGGCTGGCGAAGGTTTCTATTTCTTTCGTGCGGCGGTAGAGATTATCAAACGCACTTAACAACTCGCCCTCTGGAACCACCGCTAACTCGACCTGTCGCGGCGCCAGTAGTTGGTTTATTGCATCAATAGAAGACAAATCGGCAGGGTCACTCATGCCGACTAACGCTTCGTTGTCATCCGCTTCAATGACTAATGCGCGATGACGCCGGGCCTGGACTTCCGGCAACAGTTTAAAAACTTCAGGCGGTATTCGCCGCTCGGAGATGCTTAACAGCGGTAACTTGAGTTGCTGTGATAAAAACTCCAGCAGTTGATGCTCAGTAATATAGCCAAGGTCAATAAGCGTCGCACCAAGCTTACGCCCGGTTTCGCGTTGTTTCTCTAGCGCTGTATCCAGCTCTTTTTCGCTGATGATTTGCTCATGAACCAACAAATCACCCAACCGCATTTTGAGGCGAGGACGTTTCATGGCTTACCTGCTGAATTTGCTTGTACTGACAAAGTAGCGATTTTTTGTTCGATAAATTGCCGGGTTGGCTCGTGCGTGACTCGCTCTAGCGCCTGTTGATAGCTGGTTAAGGCTGCCGCACTTCCTTGATTTTCCTGAGCGATCGCCTTACCCACAAACCAGCGTCCCTCATTAGGTTGCGCCTGAGCCAGTCGTGTATAGGCGGTTTCCGCCACTTCATAGTGACCAGTGTCTTGCGCCAGCAGCGCCACTTTGTGTGAGTATCCAGGCTTATCCTGGGCGCTGGGCCAGTTTTTTAACAACACATTTAATGCCGCACCGGGTCTTGCTTCTCGCTCTAGAATACGCGCACTCAACATCCGAAAGTCGGTGTCCGTCCGGTCTCTCTGAAAGCCCACCTCTAATGTCGCCAACGCATCCGTTACTTTGTTGCGACCATATTGCAAGGCAGCCAACTGCTTACGCACTCGTTTATTATCAGGGGTGACGGCTAACGCCTGTCGCCAGTATTCTTCGGCCTGAGTTAAGCGCCCCTGTTGCTGAGCCTTCTCCGCTTTTTCAATGTTCTGTTGTGCAATTTGTTCAGGCGTCAGCTCAACTGATTTTTTTACAAAGACCGAGTCATTCTCTGTACTCTTTTCTTCTGCTCTTTCCTGTGTTCTTTCCGGTACCTGTTCCGGCGGCTTTTCTGATTGCGCTTCGGCTAATTGTTCAGTTTGCTTAAGCTCTGGTTCCTGAGACTCGCTGAGCTTATTGTCTGTGCGTGCTTCTAATTGCCTGACTGTCGCTCGCTTATCGGTACTAGCGATTTCAGGCTCATCAAGATTACTATTAAGCTCGCCATCATTAGACCTGACTTCAGCCCGCGAACTTTCTGTCTGCGCCGGCTTCTGTTGAACTTTCTCAGGCTGCGGTGATTGTTCCGCTTCATACACCGTCATCGTTTGGCTGTCGTTTGCCGGCCAAAGTACAATACCTGCAGAGATACCAACCACCGCCAGAGCCAGTACTACCCAAGGAAGTTTCATGCGAGGCTCTGAGCGCTCGACAGCGCTACCGCCGGCTTCTCGGTCAAAGGGCTCCTGACCGCGCTTGTCGAGGTCTTTCAGGACTTTATTAATCAAGCTCATAGTCCGCCCTCCGCTATTTGCCAATAGCCCATAGCCGCTATTAACAAACACATTGCGGCGATACCAATGGTTAACGGCAGCCAACGCCCTGACTCCAGCCGAGTATCTTCGGTATCTTTCACCGCGAACCTAAGGTCGCGACTTGTCAATTTATGACGCCCTTCACCGTAAGCAAGCAACATCATTTTATGGCACAACATATTCACTAACCGTGGTACGCCGCGACTGCACCGATGAATGTGTTTAATTAATTTCCAATTAAAAATAGGCGTACCTTTGTAGCCGGCAACCTGCATTCGATGCGCTATATAATCCGCCGTTTCTTCTGCGTTCATTGCCGTTAATTTGTGAGAAAAACTGATGCGTTGGCGTAGCTGCCGAAACGCTTTTTGTGACAGCCGCTCGTCAAGCTCTGGTTGACCAAGCAACACGATATGCACTAACTTGCGGCGTTCTGTTTCTAAATTAGAGAGCAGCCGCAACGCTTCAAGACTCTCTTCAGGCAACGCTTGCGCTTCATCGATAATAATAACGACCGACTGATCACTTTTGCTGATGTCTAAAAGTCGTTGCTGAAGGGCTCTGGCAAGTTGTTGCTGATTGCCGAGTTTCTCGGTGTCAACATCAAGCTCTTGTGCAATCGCCAGTCTGAGTTCGGCCGGGTCCAGGTAGGAGTCTGGTACATAGGCCGCTTTGAAAAAGTCGGGCATTTCATTGAGCAAGCGCCGACATAATAAGGTCTTTCCGGTACCCACTTCGCCGGTGATTTTGATAAAACCCTCACCCGTTTTCAGCGCAGTCAACACCACCTCAAAAGCCTCATGATGGCTTTTAAGGTCGTAGTAGAACTGCGTGTTCGGCGTTATGGTAAAAGGCAGTTCGCGTAAGCCGTAGTGGTACAGGTACATACTCGCTATTGCTCAATATCCGGGAACCATTCATTCAACAGCTCACGAGAGCGTTTAAGCTCATCGCGCCAGGTATCAACTCCAACCACGGTTGGCTTCAACAGGATCACCAACTCCTTTTTCTCCTGACGATTACGACGGTTCGTAAAAAGCTCACCTAGAAGTGGAATATCACCCAGAAGTGGCACTTTACCCACTTCTTCCGAATTCACGGTTTGCATTAGGCCGCCCAGTACAACAATTTCACCATTGCGCGCTTTAACAATAGTGTCTGATTCTCGGATATTGCTGCGCGCCAGCGGCAATACGAGCTCACCATCGGTTAAGGTAATGACTTTTTGTTGCTCTTCTGTTTCAACAACTGACGGGTGTACGTGAAGGATGACCTCACCGTCGTCGCTAATTTGCGGGGTAACATCTAACGATATACCGGAGAAGAACGGCGTTAAGTCGACATTGGAGTTGGATACAGCGGCGCCACTGCCACCGGCAAGATTTGTCGTAGAGTCGACGTTCGTTACGTAGTATTCATCTTCGCCAATTTTGATAACGGCTTTTTGGTTATTTGAGGCACTAACACGAGGGTTAGACAGAACCTGCACGGTGCCTTGGGTTTGCAGCATTTCTATCATGCCGTTAAAGCCATTCGCTTCATCATTATAGCTAAGACCAAACAAACCACCGATAGCTGCGGAGGTCGCATTACTTGGCGTAACGCCGTTAAACTCGACATCAAAACCGGCATTACCCGATGCCAAGTCACTCCAATTAATGCCCTGTTGGTAACCGTCATTTAGGGTCACCTCTATGATCCGGGCTTCCAGTATCACCTGACGTTGCAAACGACTTTCAAGAGTGTCAATAAAATCACCCACCGCTCGTAACTTATCTGGTGAAGCCGTAACACTGACAATACCCGCCTGCGGTGACAAAACGACATTGCCGCCACCAATAATGCCCTCAATCACTTCTTTTAGATCGCCCCACAAGTCTGTTTCAGACTGAGTGTTGATGCTGGAGCCGTTGCCTTGAAGCTGCTGACTTGTACGATTGTAATTACCGTTCTCGTCACCGAATAGTGGCGTTCCATTAGAGTTTACGGCACTTGAGTTATTGCGGTTGTTTCCCCCAAAGCGGTTATTATCGCGCTCTTCGCTCACGCCACCGCCGGATATTTCCGTTTGCGACATGCCAAAGCGTTTTAACGACAAGTAATCGAGCGAGAATGTTTTAGTGCGAACACCCGCCGGGTAAATCTGAATGGTTCTGCCCTGACGGCGAATCTCAAAACCATAAATGTCCTGAACCGCACTCAAGGTTTCATTGAGTGTCACGTCTTTAAGACTCAGTGAAATAGAGCCTGAAACGTCCGGATGCACCAGCATGTTATACGGCGTATCAGCGGCCAAGCCATAGAAGAATTGTTTCGCATCAATGTCCTCCGCCTGCAGAACGAAACGGTCTTCTTCAAGAAGCTCAATACCCTGCTGCTCCTGCGCACTAACGTCTTGACGTAAGTACTCACTGACCGCCGCTGGCATGCCTTCCTGACGCGCCGGCGCCCCTGCATCAGCTTGACTGTCGGGGGTCATTGCTTCTTTTTCTTTATTCGGAGTATAACCTGGTTGATACGCGCACCCAGTGAAGGCAACACTAAGCACCAGTAATAGTATTCTCATTGTTCAGCTCCCGACTTCAATTCCGTTAGCGGCTGAAAAACACTTAAAGTAATACGCTCACCACTTCGGTCTAAATAAACTTTATTCGGCAAAATTTCTGACACCGTAAAACCACCCACTCTATCGCCTTCTTTTACGCGTTTATCATTTATTAACGCCAGCTTCTTCAAGTCCGAGTAAATTATCTGCGACAACTGAATATCCGCAGCTTCAGCCGATGACACAGGCGTTACCGCATCCACGGGAGGTCGTGTTGGATCGTTCTGCTGAGCAAACGCACTAGCAACGGCGCCCACAGTCAATGTTAAAATAACGCATAACCACCTAACCACTGATAAACTCCTTATCAGTACTGAGCAAATGCCACTCCAGAGTCACTTGTCCCTGCGGATAGCTTTGCACCTGATAATCAAAGTGCGCCCAAATAACATTGGGGTGCTTATTTTGCAGCTCTCTGACAAACGCCAGAGTTTCAAAGTACGTACCTGCGAAAGTCGCTTCAACAGCATGTTCATATAAAGCAATACTGCCCGTTTCAAATATTTTACGTGGCTCTTTGGCTGTTAAACTCTGCATTTTCAGAGATTTTGACGTATTTAAAACTGTATTTAAAAACGCCTTTCTCTGTGCAACTTCTTGCAATGCTTCGCTACGCTCAATGGACTGTTGTGCGTCATTAGCGGACACACGGAGCTGTTTTATTTCCTGGCGCAGCGGTTCGTTGATATCTTTATCGAACTCCGCTTTCAGCTCTTCTACAGCAGCATTGACCTGCTCAATTTGTCGAGTTAAACGCTGATTATCAGAGTTTAGTGTCGACGCATTCTCTAAGTCAGGCATAACCACATAGCTTAGCATTGGCAGCACAATAATCAGGACCGCCGCAATAGCTATCATCACCCGTTGTCGCGCCGGAAGCGCTCCGAAATTATCTTCAAACTGCTGCCAACGACTCATTCTTCTGAAGTTTCCTCAAGCCTTTCTGTGCGTAACTGAAAAGACTGATAGCCTTCTTCACTACGTGACAGTTCAACAACCGCAAAACGTTTACTGGCCAATAGCTCAGACTGTTCAAATTTATCCATCCACAACACTAGCTTTTCTGTATCCGTTGCGTAACCTTGCAAGTAAATCTTTTCGCCATTAAGCCCGAAGTTTTCCAGCCAAATCCCCTGTGGTGTGATGTCGGCCAACTCTTTCAATAAAGAAGCTACCGCAGACGAAGCCGACGTTTCAAAGTCACTAATACTTTGTCGAAACGTTCTTGCATCTTGAATATAGGTTTGTAATTCCGTTTTCTTAGCAACCAAATCGGGGCTTTGTTTACGGTTACTTAAACGGTCACGCAACGACGTTAATTGGTTATTCGCGGCGTTTAATTGCTCTGTCAGCTCTTCATTCTTTGCTTGAGCCTGGCTTTGTTGCCATCCCGCAATAGTTGCTAAGACAAGAGTTACTGCAGCAATAACCACTAGACCTAGAGCTAACTTACCCAAAGTTAGGCGTTGATTAACGGGGACTAAGTCACCACGATATAAGTTAACGCTTTGCTTCATTGCGGTAACTCCTCAAACACAGCTAAACCGGGCAAGTCAGTAAAGTCACCCTCTATTAATTCTTGTGACCACTGCGGGTAATGATAAACACTGCACTCTACGGCCAGCATTTGCGCCAAACTCTTTGCTACGACATCTTGTTTTACGTGCTCAATAGCAATATGGATATGTTTTATTGGCGCTTGTCGTAAATGACTTTCAAAGTAGTCGACTGACCGCTGTAACTCCGTCGCTAATGGCTCCAGCGCGCCTGCTTCTATTTCTTCTTCGGTGTACCTATCTATTGCGGCAACGCCGCGCAAAATACGGGTAAACAGCAGTCCTTTCGAGGTGTAAATTTGAGCCAAATACTGCTTTTCCTGAGTTTGGTAAATAACCATTTCAGGATAAGAGGTCGGCTTAATCAGGCTCGGTAATGTCAGCTCAGATACAGTAATAGCCGCCAATGACAAGTCGTTGTCTTCCAAAAAGTCGACCCATGGTTTGAGCAACTGCTTACTCGCCGCCACCGCCACGACTTTATCCTGTCCCGTTGGTTGTTCCGGAAACTCGTAGTAGTCCGCGATAATATCGTCTGCTGATAAAGACACGAGATCATCTAAACTATATTTCAGGCTCTCTGCAATTTCTTCCTGGTCGACCATGGGGCGGTCAACTAGCACAGATTCATAACAGTCAGTTCCCAATACCAGTGTCACGGAGGCATCTTTCAATGACAGCCGTTTGTATTTTTTTAGAATATGAGCGGCTTTTTCAATGAGGTTGCCGGGCTGCGCGTCTTCTTGATCGTTCACAATGAGTTCACACTTTCCAGCGTAACTCTTTGCGACTAATAAGCGCACACTTTTTTGCGTAATTTGGAAGCAAATGTGATGAACATTTTTTTTCTGTTGCTTAAATCCAAACACCCGGCAACACCTTTTTATTATTTTGCAAGCATCTTATCAGAATCTTTGCAAAGCACATTATAAAATGCACTTTAAACACTCAAATATAACTAATATCATAACCCATATTTCTATGGGCTCTTTCACTCTTAGCGCTGAACCTTCCAGTTAAGTGATTCACCCGACCAATACGGCACCATAGGTCCGTTTGCAGTATCTACCGTTGCTGGCACCTGCCAAGGCTCTTTCACAAGAGTCAATTCGCTGGTATTTCTTGGCATACGATAAAAGTCTGCACCAAAAGCACTGGCGAAATCGGCCAGTTTATCCAGCGCACCATGTGCATCGAAAAACTCAGCGTAGAGTTCAATAGCCGCCGGGGCCGAATAACAGCCAGCGCAGCCACATGCTGTTTCTTTTTTGTCTTGAGTATGTGGCGCAGAGTCGGTTCCTAAAAAGAACTTCGGGTTACCCGACAGGGCGGCTCTTTGCAGCTCCATTTGATGAGAGCGACGTTTTAAAATGGGCAGGCAATAATTGTGAGGGCGCACACCTCCAACCAATAAGTCGTTGCGGTTCATCAGCAAGTGCTGTGGTGTCATTGTCGCAGCCACATACTCAGAAGACTCTTCAACAAAGGCAACAGCGTCTGCCGTTGTTATGTGCTCGAGTACTAAGCGCAAGGTCGGGAACTTTTCCGTAATAGGACGTAAATGGCGGTCAATAAAGACTTTCTCGCGATCGAAAATATCCACGTCAGCGTCTGTTACCTCTCCGTGCACCAACAGCGGCACCTCGTGTTGCTGCATGGCTTCTAACACTGGCGCCAGCGCGTCAACCGACTTAACCCCGGCCGCGGAGTTTGTTGTTGCCCCGGACGGATACAGTTTAAAGCCAATGATATGCTCGTTGGCAGCTGCTTCGGCAACCAGTTCAGGTGTAGTGTCGGCGGTAAGGTATAGCGCCATCATCGGCTGAAAGCGGTAGGTTTCAGGTAGCTGCTCTAAAATGCGCTGCCGGTACGCCATAGCCGCTTCGACGGTAGTAACCGGCGGAACCAAGTTCGGCATAATAACCGCGCGGTTAAATACCGCCGCAGAAGCCGGTACGGTCGTTGCTAACATCGCCTCGTCACGTAGGTGCAAGTGCCAGTCATCGGGGGTTGGAATTGTGAAAGTTTGCATAGTCATACGCCACTGAAAAATGATGTCCTATTGTAGCGTATTATTCAGTCGCTTGTTAGCGCAGCTGCATAGCCTCTTTCCAATGTTTTCGGCAACAAGACACATAGCGGTCGTTACCGCCTATGGCTATTTGCTGCCCCATGCGCACTGCATTTCCCTGTTCGTCGACGCGCAACGACATCGTGGCTTTGCGCCCACAATGGCAAATGGTTTTCATCTCCACAAGCTTGTCGGCAACGGCCAACAACACAGCACTGCCCGGAAATGCGCTGCCAAAGGCATCGGTACGGATGCCATAACACATAACTGGGATGTCGTCGGTATCAGTCAGAGTCGTCAATTGCCAAACTTGTTGCTCGGTTAAAAACTGGGCTTCGTCAATCAAGACGCAATCGATAGCTTTACGCTTATGCTCCTGACGAACAAGTTCGGTTAAATCGCACTTGTGCGTAAAAGACAGTGCTTTGCGGTCGATACCTAAGCGCGATGCGATTTTGCCATGCCCCGCGCGATCATCGACTGCCGGCGTCATTAGCAACACATGCTGCTCACGCTCTTCGTAATTATGCGCAACCTGCAGTAAGGATGTGCTTTTGCCCGCATTCATAGCGGAATAGGTGAAATAAAGTGAAGCCATTTCTGTTCTTGTTATTTTTAAAGCAGTAGCAATTGATGCAGAGATTACCACGATTTTATGCCAAAATGGGACAAAGCAACGCAATTCAGGAGTTCTCGCAATGCACTATTCCCCCGAATTTATTAAAGCGATTCCAAAGGCCGACTTACACTTGCATTTAGACGGTAGCTTACGCGCCAATAGCCTGATAGATATGGCCAAACGTGCCGACATTGAACTCCCTAGCTACACCGAAGAAGGTCTGTTCGAAAAAGTCTTTAAGTCGCACTACAACAATTTGGGCGAATACCTCAATGGCTTTCAGTACACCTGTGCCGTACTACGCGACCTTGAAAATTTGGAGCTAGCCTCTTACGAGTTAGCGGTTGATAACCAAGAAGAAGGCGTTAATTACATAGAGGTTCGGTTTGCGCCGCAGTTGCTGATGGATCCCAGTAAGGGCGTTACCTTCGACACTATTATGCATGTGGTTAATGACGGTTTATCGCGGGCAAAGAAGGAATACAACAACCGCCCGGACGTCAAAAATGGTGATAAACCTCCGTTCGATTACGGCATTATTAACTGTGCGATGCGCATGTTCGGCAAAAAAGGGTTTTCACCCTATTACACACAAATCTTCCAGTTAATGCGCGACTTCGAACCAATGCAGGTCATTAAGACGGCGGCTATGGATTTAGTGCGCGCCAGCGTTCGTATGCGTGACGAAGAAGGTATGCCGATAGTCGGACTGGACATTGCCGGTCAGGAAATTGGCTATCCGGCGGGCGAATTTAAAGAAGTGTACGAATACGCTCACGAAAACTTTCTACTGAAAACTGTGCACGCGGGTGAAGCTTACGGCGCCGAGAGTATTTTTGAAGCCTTAACCAAGTGTCATGCTGACCGATTAGGTCACGGGTATTCGTTGTTCTCGCCAGAAATGACGGAAGACCCATCCATTGAAGACCCAAAAGCCTATGGCGAGAGTCTGGCTTCTTATATTGCTGACCGACGCATTGCAGTTGAGGTTTGCCTGACCAGTAACCTGCAGACAAACCCAGCGATTGGCGATATTAAAAACCACAACTTCAAGCACATGCTGGATAATCGCTTAGCCACCATTATTTGTACAGACAATCGGCTGGTCTCACGCACAACAGTGACTAACGAGTATCAACTGGCGCTGGATAACTTTGATATTTCGTTGAAACGCTTAAAGGATATTGTCGCTTACGGCTTTAAAAAGAACTTTTTCCCAGGCCGTTATGTTGAGAAGCGTGAATACGCCAAGCAGAACCTGGCGTATTTTGACAAAGTGGTCGAGCAGTTTGGTTTAAACGATTAACGAGTTACTGGTCGTTTGATGTTTTCAGTTTCACACCCTGGTGCTTATCAAGGCTTTTGAAGCCTTCGTTAAGCACCTTTTCTTCCACCTCTTTCGTGGGTATTTCATTTATGCAAACCCACCGATTACGACCTTGTGATTTGCCATAGTACATAGCTGTATCTGCCAATTGCACTAGAGTTCGCCAATGCGGTACCTGGTCAATATCGGTCAAGTACGGACAAATGACCCCACCGACCGTACAAGTAACAGGTAACTCTAAACCATTTGGCAGAATAAACGGCTTTTGCGTAACTGCCTTGTGAATGCGCTGAGCAATATTGTGAAAGTCATCCTCGTCATTGACTTTTGCAACCACAAGGAACTCTTCTCCACCCCAGCGTACAAGCATATCCTGCTCTCTTAGTGCGTACGTGACGCGGCGGGCAAATTCTTTTAACACCTCATCGCCAATGTCATGACCATAAGAGTCATTCAGCTTTTTGAAGTAATCAATATCGAACAGATACACGGCCAGAAGCTTATTGTCTTCTTCGCGATTCGCTAAGTTAACAGCGTCTAGCTCGCGCTGTATACGACCTTCGAAATAAAGCCGATTATGTAGTCCAGTAAGAGAGTCCCTCTGGCTGAGCGCTTTAAACCGTTTGGCCTGGCGCAGCTTCTGCCGTATCTGCAATAAACCGAAAACCACCACTAGTATAAAAATAGCGATAATGGCATACATAAGATTCGACTGGGTCTCACGTCGTTCGCGCTCTGCATCTTTTAAGAGCTCTTCTTTTTCCAATAGCTCCTTTTGTAGTTTCGACTCGAGCTGCAAGCGACTGAGCTCTGCACTCGACGCCATAGCGCTATTGCTTTGCTTTAACTGATTTTGCAGTGTGCTTTTGTACAATTCATAGAAGTACTCTTGTCCCTTGGCGCGCAAGTCTGCCTGTTCCAGTTCAGACATGCGCTTATAAACGTCGAGTTTTACCTCTAACTGAGTATCGGGGTGCAAGTTCAGACAAGCGGGTATATCGTCTTGATTATTCAACTGGAGGCTGACCAGCTGCTGATAGCAAGCAAGGTAACGCCCAACCACTGGATTCGGGTCTGCTAATTGAGACGACTGATCGAGGTAATTTTCTGCAAGCTCCAACTTTCCTAATTCAACGGCCGCCAACGCTGAAAAAACAAGAGTCGACTTAGCTTGTTCCGCTTGCTGCAGGTTTACTTTTCCAAACCAATCGAGAGCCGTTTCATAGTCTCGCTCATGTAATGTATTAGCAACGCCCAGGTTAAAGTGAATTAAGTCAATGGCGTATTGTGCTTGCTCTGGCGAAAGCTGGTTGTCATCTCTTAATTCTTTCGTACGCTCTAAAACCTCTTTATATAACTTCAGTCCTTTTTGTCGGTATTCTGCATCACCATACATAACGTAGAGCGTCGCCGTATTTTGCATCACCATGTTTAAAACAGGCCAGGTAACTCGTTGGTCTTCTCCCAACTCTAACGCCCGCTCAAAGGTTTGAAATGCTTGTCTAATATTCCCCTTACTTGATTGAAGCCAACCCAACTCAGAGAGTATTTCGACCGCAAATTGAACAGCGCCCTGTTCCATCGCGTTCTCATGTAAAGTTAAATAGGCTTCAACCCTTTGCTCGTAATTCAAGTCATCCGCAGATACACACAAATGACGATAGTAAAGATCGAAACTCTGAGGTGAGTGCACTCCACAAATTGCATTGGTTAGCTTAGACTCACCATTAAAATAGTACTGATAGGCGAGTTCTCGTTGCAGTCGATATTCTTCTGCATCACTAATATCTTCATTAATTCGCTCGTTCAGCCAGTTGACCCTTTCTAGGTAACTCAGCGTGTCGAACTTTGGAGGAAATGGCGGCAGTTTTTCCAGCTCTTCTATAGAAATGGCATCATCTTCAGCAATGACGACAGTCGTCAATGCGAGTGATATAACTAAGGTAAGCAGAAGTTGTATTGTCAGTTTCATACTGACAAATTTAGAGGGAAAACAACGCGCTGACAAGGAAAGCGTGATAACCCCTTAACAAAAAGGGCTCCACAAGGAGCCTTTCTTTATTAGATGTCTACCTATTAATTTTTGTTTCCCGTTAAAAGGGAATGTCATCGTCAAAGTCGGTGTCCGGTGAGAACGGTGCCGGCTCAGCCGGTTTCTGTTGCGGCTGCTGACTCTGTTGAGACGGCTGTGGTACCGGACGTTGTTGTTGCTGTTGGCCGCCATAGTTACCTTGTTGACCACCGCCATAACCCTGACCTTGAGCAGGTCCGCCCTGAGGGCCACCTTGAGGACCTCCGCGTGAGTCAAGCATCTGCATTTCGTTTATAACGATTTCAGTCGTGTAACGCTCTACATTGTCCTGTCCAGTCCACTTGCGTGTCTGCAAGCGCCCTTCAACATAAACTTTAGAACCTTTCTTAAGGTACTCACCAGCAATTTCTGCCAAACGGCGATACGCCACACAACGGTGCCATTCAGTTTGCTCGCGTGGCTCCCCGGTTTGCTTGTCTTTCCAGGTTTCACTGGTCGCAATCGATAAATTGGCTATCGCCGTGCTGTTCTGGGTATAACGCACTTCGGGATCTGCACCCAGATTACCAATCAAAATCACTTTATTCACACCGCGGCTGGCCATTTCACTCTCCTGTTCTTAATGCACTAAGCAGTTCATTCACTGCTTTTTCATCGTACGCTTTTTTATCGACTTTTAAATAAGTTGCCTGATCGTCTTCGACCCAGCGTGCTTCTTTTACACCAGTAATGGTTAGTAACTGCTCACTTAAACGTATCGCTTTGTCTTTCGTCAAGTTTGGGGTTGCTACCGACAAGCTGGTGACGCTTTCCGGGTTCTTCATCAGGAAGCTGATAACAAACCAACATAGTAGCAAGATCAAACAGAATACCACAATGCCCGATGTCTGATAGTTTTGTAAGACCCAACCGCCTGCAACACCACCAACAAACGCCCCTAAAAACTGGCTGGTTGAATAAATGCCACTGGCGCTACCCTTGCTACCAGCGGGAGCTATGCGGGTTAACAATGACGGTAAGCTGGCTTCAATAAAATTAAAGCCTGTAAAAAATACGACTAGCGCTGCGACCAACCAAACGGCTGACTCACCGGCGTAAAAAACCGTCGCCAGCGAAATAATGAGTATAGCGATAGATGCTCGTAACCACTGTACTGAGCTATTATTTCGGGCGCTTCGAATAATCATAGGCACCATTAATACAACCGATGCAGCAAGCGTTGGTAAATAAAACCAAGCGTGTGTTTGACTCTCAAACCCTGCGCTTTGCAGTTGTGTGGGAATAGTCACAAACCAAGCTGTTAAAATAGCGTGCAGAACAAAAATACCCGTGTTCAGACACCAAAGCTGTTTATGCTTTAAGAGCTTTTTCAGCTCGGAAGCCACCGGCAGAGACTCCCGTCTCGCTGAGGTTGTTACCACTTTAGGCACACTCATAACCAGCACAACAATACCCAACACTCCGGTTGCAGCGGTAAACCAGAAAAGCCCTGACAAACCAATAACACCGCCGAGTAGCGGTCCGACAACCAACGAGACGGCAAACGCCAAACCAATACACATACCAATAATGGCCATGACTTTCGGTCGTTGTTCGTCACGCGATAAGTCTGCCGCTAATGCCAAAATAGCAGCGGCTATCGCACCAACACCCTGCAGCGCTCGACCGACACTCACCATTACCAGGCTATCGGCTAATGCTGCAACAATACTACCCAGCACGAACACCACTAAACCGCCAATAATAATGGGCTTTCGGCCGATACGGTCGGACGCCATACCTAATGGAATTTGCAGCAGCGCTTGGGTCAGACCATAAGCACCTAATGCAATACCAACCAGCAATGGTGAATAATCCGGATAGGCTTGTGCGTAAACCGCCAATACCGGCATGATCAAAAACAGCCCTAACATCCGTATACCAAATACGGACGCCAGTGAGAATGCGGCTTTACGTTCGGTCTTATTTAACGAGTGTTGCGTCATGTTACTGCGTTTGCGCTAGTATCAGAATGAATCATGCGTATATTGTACCAGAAGGCACACACTGTGCGATAATAGCGTTTTGTCGTCGACTTCCTACAAGTTGAAGATTTGCTGAAAAACAGACGGGAATTATGGAAAACATTGAAGTACGCGGTGCGCGAACGCACAACCTGAAAAATTTCAATCTGACGATACCCCGTGACAAGCTTATTGTCATCACCGGCTTATCGGGCTCCGGTAAGTCGTCGTTAGCGTTTGATACACTCTATGCAGAAGGTCAGCGCCGTTACGTTGAGTCACTATCAGCTTACGCTCGTCAGTTCTTATCGCTAATGGAAAAACCCGATGTAGACAGCATTGAAGGTCTGTCTCCTGCTATTTCCATCGAGCAAAAGTCGACGTCGCATAACCCCCGTTCAACTGTGGGTACTATTACTGAAATTTATGACTATTTGCGCTTAATGTACGCACGCGTAGGTGAGCCTCGCTGTCCAACGCATGACGTGGCACTGGCTGCACAAACGGTCTCGCAAATGGTCGACAAAGTGCTTGATGCGCCAGAAGGCGAGAAGCGCATGTTATTAGCGCCCATTATTCAAAACCGCAAGGGCGAGCATTTAAAGGTCTTAGAAAACCTTGCGTTACAGGGCTTTATTCGCGCACGTATTGACGGTGAAATTTGCGACTTAAGTGATCCGCCGCCGTTAGAGCTGCAGAAAAAGCACACCATTGAAGTGGTTGTAGACCGTTTTAAAGTTCGCGAAGGTTTAGAGCAACGCTTAGCCGAATCTTTTGAAACCGCTTTAGAGTTAAGTGGTGGTACTGCGCTGGTTGCCCCTATGGAAGGCGACGGAGACACCTTAGTGTTCTCAGCAAACTTCGCCTGTCCGCATTGCGGATACAGTATGCAGGAGCTGGAACCTCGCCTGTTCTCATTCAATAACCCAGCGGGGGCTTGTTCCACTTGTGACGGTTTAGGCGTTGAGCAGTTTTTTGACCCGAAAAAGGTCATTGTTAACGACGAGATTTCCTTAACCGGTGGTGCTATTCGTGGCTGGGACAAACGTAACTTTTATTACTACCAAATGCTGCAGTCACTGGCTAAGCATTATGGATTTAAGCTGTCTGAGCCATTTAAAGACTTACCGGAAGATATTCGGAATATCATTCTATTCGGCAGCGGTAAAGAAGAGATAAAATTTACCTATATGAATGACCGCGGCGATAAAGTCGTCCGCGAGCACGCCTTCGAAGGTATTATTCCAAACATGCAGCGCCGCTATCGCGAAACTGAGTCTCAAGCGGTTCGCGAAGAGTTGTCGAAGTACGTTGCGACACAGCCTTGTAAAAGTTGTCATGGCACACGCCTGCGCACCGAGGCCCGCCACGTATTTATTAACAATGTAACTTTACCAGAAGTTGTCGAGCAGTCCATTGGTGACGCTATGACCTTCTTCCAGCAGTTAGACTTGGAAGGTCAGCGTGCTCAAATAGCCGAGAAAATCCTTAAAGAAATTAACGACCGACTGCGCTTTTTGGTGAACGTAGGCCTTAATTACCTGAGCTTGTCACGCAGTGCGGAAACCTTATCTGGTGGCGAAGCTCAGCGTATTCGTCTGGCCAGCCAAATTGGTGCCGGCTTAGTCGGTGTTATGTATGTTCTTGATGAGCCCAGTATTGGTTTGCATCAGCGCGACAATGAGCGCTTGTTAAACACCCTGACGCACCTGCGGGACTTAGGTAACACGGTTATTGTCGTAGAACACGATGAAGATGCAATTCGTCAATCTGATCATGTCATTGATATAGGTCCGGGCGCCGGCGTTCATGGTGGTGAGATTATCGCTCAAGGTACTGTTGATGATATCCTTTCTAGTAAGGATTCACTAACAGGCGATTACCTATCAGGCCGGAAGGTTATAGATGTGCCTTCTGAACGTCATAAACCAGACAAACGCCAGCTCGTTATAAAGGGTGCCAGTGGTAATAACCTCAAAGATGTCACCATGAAGCTGCCGCTGGGCATCATGACCTGCGTTACTGGGGTATCAGGCTCGGGTAAGTCGACTCTGGTTAATGACACGCTGTTTAAAATAGCCCACAGAGAGCTTAACGGCGCAACAGCCGATGTTCCATCACCTTATGAAAGTGTCGATGGCTTCCAGTATTTAGATAAGGTTGTCGATATCGATCAAAGCCCGATTGGTCGGACACCACGCTCTAACCCGGCAACTTATACCGGCATATTCACGCCTATTCGCGAGCTTTTCGCTGGTGTTCCTGAAGCGCGGGCTCGTGGCTACAAACCAGGCCGTTTTAGCTTTAACGTCCGCGGTGGTCGTTGTGAGGCATGCCAAGGCGATGGTGTCATTAAAGTTGAAATGCACTTCTTGCCGGATGTCTACGTACCTTGCGATATTTGTAAAGGCAAACGCTACAACCGTGAAACGCTGGAAATTCAGTACAAAGGCAAAAACATTCATGAAGTGCTGGAAATGACCATAGAAGACGCTCGTGAGTTCTTCGACCCAATTCCGGCAATAGCACGTAAACTACAAACACTCATGGATGTTGGTTTGTCTTACGTACGCTTAGGCCAGTCGGCAACGACGCTCTCCGGCGGTGAAGCGCAACGCGTCAAACTGTCGCGTGAGCTGTCCAAGCGAGACACTGGTAAAACATTGTATATTCTGGATGAGCCAACGACCGGTCTGCATTTCCACGATATTAAACAGTTATTAGCCGTGATTCATCGCTTACGCGACCATGGCAATACCGTTGTTGTTATTGAGCATAACTTAGATGTTATTAAGACCGCCGACTGGATTATTGATCTTGGTCCCGAAGGTGGCTCAGGTGGTGGTGAAATACTCTGCGAAGGCACGCCAGAAGCTATTTGTGAGAATAAACAATCGCATACGGCACGTTTTCTAAAGCCGATGCTAAACTAAAAGGAAGCAGTATGTTAACGGAAGACTTTAAAGTTCGATTTTATGAAACCGATGCGCTAGGCCATGTGAATAACACGGTCATACCCGGCTGGATTGAAACCGGCCGGCTGCCGATATTCGAGTTTTTCGGGGAAATGTCGCCAGAAACTCAAAGTTTAATTGTAGCGCGATTGGAAGTGGATTATTTGTTGCCAATTTACTTTGGTAGCCCAGTTACAGTAAATACTTATGTCACCAGAATGGGCGGCAGTTCGTTTGATATTACCACCGAAGTTTGGCAAAAAGACAAACTGTGCGCTAAAGGTAAGTCTGTGTTGGTTTATTTCGATTATCAGAAGGAGTGTTCAGTGAAGCTACCTCAGGATATAAGGGACAGACTGGCTACAATAACGCATCCGGAGCACCCTCTTGACGCGTGATATAGTCAGCGGCGGGCAGCACATACATGCGCCTGACGACTTAACCCGCCTGCTGCGAGACATTCATGAGCAAGCAATGACTATAAATACCGGCAAGGTGGCGGATTACATACCCGCCCTTGCCGCGGTTGACCCTGAGCAGTGCGCTTTAACCGTCGCAACCTTAGATGGTGAGACATTTACCTTTGGTGACACTCAGACACAGTTTTCTATTCAATCCATTTCAAAAATCTTCGGGCTTATTCTGGCTATGGAAAGGCTTGGCGATGAGTTATGGGAACGAGTCAAGATGGAACCATCAGGTCAGGCATTTAATTCGATTGTTCAGCTTGAGTGGGAAAAAGGCATACCTCGTAACCCAATGATTAATGCCGGTGCTATTTTGGTCAGCGATGTCCTTGTTAGCCATTACTCGGCCAGTAAAAATGCGGTTCTAAGCTTTGTACGCAGTCTTTGTGGTAACGAAGAAGTCTATGCTGACCATGAAGTACATGAATCAGAGAAAGACCACGGGCACCGGAATGCCGCTTTAGCCCATCTGATGAAAAGCTTTGGCAATATCGACTCAGATGTCGACGAGCTGCTCGATCACTACTTCTGGCAATGTGCGCTGTCAATGTCGTGTGAAAATTTGGCGCGATCATTTACTTTTTTAGCAAATGACGGCGTTTGCCCGTTTTCTAAAAAAGAAATTATGTCCAAGCGTGATTCTCAACGCATTAATGCCTTACTTTCCACCAGCGGTATGTACGATCAAAGTGGTGAGTTTGCATTTACTGTTGGCGTGCCAGCGAAAAGTGGTGTTGGCGGTGGTATAGTCGCTATTGTGCCTGACTTTGGGGTTATTTCAGCCTGGAGTCCGCGCTTAAACGAGTTTGGCAACAGCGCTCGCGGTATGTTTATGGTGCGAGAAGTTGCGAATAAACTGGGTTTAAGCGTTTATTAAGCTTTAGCGAATTGTGGACGGTCGATATAATTGAAAGCGTTCCATATTGAAACGTCGAAAAAGCCGGTCAATTTCCCCTTTTCTGCCTAACTCACTTAAAAGCCTCTGTAAGGTTGAGGCTTCAATTTTCCCGGTGTTACCGACCAATAAATGCAGTTCATACGTGAAGTCTGATTTTTCCGAAAGTAATAAGTTATCAATATTGATTTGACGTGAACCTTCCAAAGCAGCAAGCAACTCATCATTGACCGTTGTTAAGTCAACCCGTCCACCTAGAACCATTCGAATATTTGTTATTCTTGAGTCCGCTAGATAAACAGTATAATCATCTTTTAGCTCATTAGAGGCTTTGAGTTCTCCGGCTATAAGATAGTGATAACCTTTTACCCCGGCAAGGCTTTTACCCTTAAAGTTATTAAAAAATTCTTGTGAACGCCCCTCTTTTTGCGCTGTAACTAGCCGCTCTTTCCCTCTCACTAAAGGGAAAGTTGCGTCAACTTCTATTTCTCGGCCTTGCCAGCCCCAACTCGGTGACTCGAAAAACATAACATCGCAACAACCGCCCTTACTTAGCGCTTCATAACGCGCAGAAGGTGGTATCACTTCAATCACAAATTCGTAATTGCTCTGGTGATAGTTAAGGCGGTTAATTAGCTCGCGGGTTAAGTCGGTTTCCAGAACATCAGAAAAATAAGGCGGGTAGTCGTAAGCGGCAACATAGACCTTTGTCTGTGCTGCTATAGGAAAACTACAGAGTAATGCTGCGAAAAGCAGTAAAAAACGACTCAAAAGCCCTACACTTAGTTGTTATTGATGAAGATCACGACATTTCATCTTTCACTTTTGCGGTTTAAATGTCAAGAACTGTAAAGGGGTAGATAGGCGAGCCGTCCCCATATCGAGTAGGGTGAGGCGTC